>JBGPQS010000148.1:0-3927 GCA_041489235.1 Thermodesulfovibrionia bacterium | reverse complement strand
TAGTAGACCCTGTAAGGCTTCTTCACAAGCTGCAGATATTCTATCTCTTCTTCTGTGAGCCTTCTCTCTTTTTTGCAGTGAGGACAAATCTTCCTCACCAGCCTCTGTGCAACAAAGTCGATTGTAAAAAGTTTATCTTTTACCATCTCACCCCTCAGGATTTTTATTATACTCTCCCTTTAAACAGAGCTCGGGGAAAATTGTTTCATATTTTACTATATTCACAATACTCTTTCAGATATCTCCCGGTATACGATTCTTTGATATCAGCAAGCTCTTCAGGCGTGCCCTCAAACATTATCCTTCCACCTCTATCTCCTCCTTCAGGACCCATATCAACAATCCAGTCTGATGCCCTTATCACATCAAGGTTATGTTCAATAACAAGGACTGTATTCCCTGAATCAACCAATCTCTGAAGCACATCAAGCAAAGCCTTGATGTCGCTGAAATGTAAGCCAACAGTTGGTTCATCAAGAATGTACAGGATTCCCCTGTTCGCTCTCCCCTTTCCACCTGAGATCTCCATCTCTGTACATATCTTAAGTCTCTGTGCCTCACCACCTGAAAGCGTTGTTGCAGGCTGGCCAAGCTTGAGATAGCCAAGCCCGATATCTTTCATGAGTGAGAGCTTCTTGTGTATAAGGGGGATGTCAGAAAAAAATTTAATAGCTTCATCCACTGTTATATTTAAAACATCGTCTATATTTTTACCTCGATAGGTAATTCGTAGGACTTCTGGCCTGTATCTTTTTCCATTACATTCCTCACACTTTATGAAAAGGTCTTCAAAGAAGTACATCTCCATCCTCTGGTATCCTGTACCCTTGCATGTCTCGCACCTGCCTCCTGATATATTAAAAGAGAAGAACCCTGGTCCGTATCCATGAGCCTTTGCTTCTGCCTGTTCTGAGAAAATCTTTCTTATTACATCAAATATCTTTACATAGGTAACTGGATTTGAACGGGGACTGCGGCCTATTGGCGTCTGGTTTATGAGCTTAACACTCTTCAGATACTGTGCACCTTCAATCTTTTTATAAGGCAGAGAAGACCCTTTTTCTATCTTAAAATCTCTAACTAACGCTCTGTAAAGGGTTTCTACAATAAGGCTGCTCTTCCCTGAACCTGAGACTCCTGTGACTGTTGTCAGTGTCTCAAGGGGAATCTGAAGATCAACAGATTTCAGGTTATTACCTGTAGCACCGGCAAGGAAAAGTTTCTTGCCTGTACCGTTCCTCCTCTTAAAAGGAGGTTCCGCCTTATCAATCCCCTTAAGATAACGTGCAGTGAGTAAATCGGTCTTCAAGAACTCATCCTTTGGCCCTGAAAAGATTACCTCACCTCCTTGATTGCCACCGCCAGGACCTAATTCAACTATCCAGTCAGAAGACTCTATCATGCCCCTGTCATGCTCAACAACAAGAATAGAATTGCCGAGCATTGAAAGCTCAGACATAATTCCCGCGATGACCTCTGTGTCCCTTGCGTGAAGCCCTACAGTCGGTTCATCAAGCACATAGAGGGTGCCTGTAAGAAATGATCCGAGTTGATTGGAAAGGTTTACCCTCTGGTACTCACCACAGGAAAGCGTTCTTCCTTCACGGTTCAGGCTAAGATAGTCAAGACCAACTCTCTGGAGAAACTTAAGTTTGATGGTAATCTGCCTGAGAATCTCTCCTGCCATATCCTTCTGAAATGGCAAAAGATTAAGTCCGCCTGAGGCAGACTCAAAAAACTTTATTGTATCAGACACTGACAATACACAAAGGTCCGCGATATCAAGGCCTGAGAGCTTATATGCGAGTGATTCCTTCCTTAATCTCTTCCCTTCACAATGGGAACAGGTAATCGCTCTCCGATATCGGCTCAGTAAAACTCTTATATAAAGTTTATACTTCTTACTTTCCATTTCCTCAAAAAAGTCATCTATTCCGTAAAAACTACCACTTCCTTTAAAGAGCAATGATTTCTCTCTTTCAGAAAACTCAGCGTATGGCTTATTGATATCAAGGCCTTCTTTACGGGCATTTTTAATAAGCTTCTCCTTCCACCACCTGTATGCAGGCATGTTCCACGGTCCAACAGCACCCTCTAACAAAGAAAGACCCTTATCAGGGATAATTAAATCCTCATCATATTTCAAAATATTGCCAAAGCCTTTACATTCCGGGCATGCACCAACAGGATGGTTGAAAGAGAAAAGAAGGGGATATGGTCTGGGTAGTTCACTATCACATTCATCACATGCGTTCTCTGAAGAAAAGCTGAGAACTGAGAGCTGAGAACTGAGAGCTGTATTAATAATGACAACCTTCATCCTCCCCCGTCCTTCTCTCCACGCCATCTCAACCGAGTCCGATAGCCTTGGATCATCCTTTATCACAAGCCTGTCGAGAACTACGGCGAGCGGATGAGCTGAGAGCTGAGGGCTGAGAGTTTTTTCATAATCCATTTCTGTAATATCTCTTACCTCACCATCGAGCCATACCCTGTAAAACCCCCGTTTCTTTAATTCATCTACTGTTTCCTTTGTCTCAAAAACAATAATCGCCTTTTCACCATGGTGTTTCTCTATAAGCTCTGAAACTACCTGTGAAGGATTCCATATCTTTATCTCTTTTTCACAATTCGGGCAGAAAGGTGTAGAAACTTTTGAGTACAGGAGCCTGAAGAGGTCATAAATCTCTGTCAGCGTTCCTACAGTTGAACGCGAACCACGAACAGGATTCTTCTGTTCAAGAGCTATTGCCGGCCTTATGTTGTGAATGGCATCGACATCGGGTCTATCAAGTTTTTCAAGAAAAAGCCTGGCATATGTTGAAAGAGACTCAATAAACCTCCACTGACCTTCTGCAAAGACAGTGTCAAAGGCGAGAGAAGATTTTCCAGAGCCAGATACACCTGTTATTGCTATAACCTTATTATGGGGGAGACTGAGACTGATATTCTTGAGGTTATTCTGCCGGGCACCCTCAATGATAAGTTTCCTTTCAGACATCTGAATATTTTAACACTTTTTAAGCCCAAATCTGCTGAAAGGTATTCTTCTGGTTGCAGGGACACCGCTTATTATTTTTAAACAACCCCCCTATCCTTGAAAAAGTCGCCCTAAAATGTACTATTATAAAACTGATGTCAAGAACAGTAAAAATAATAAATCTAATAGTCTTTTGCGTATGGATTACCTTAATAGCTGTTTTGTTGTATAAAAACTACACTGGTGTCCCATTAGAAAAAGCACAGGCAATAAAGGAGTCCTTTGATAAAAATACCTATTGGTATGACATTTATTTTGGAAATAAGAAAATAGGTTTTGCCAGAACTGACATCGAAAAGGCCGGGAGTGAAATTATAATAACAGATGAACGCAAAATGGACGTTATAAAAGAAACCACCGGGAAAGAAGAAAAAGCAGTCCTTATTGAAAAGCTGAGATGTCTTTGCGATTCATACTATTCGATAAAATCATTTGAGTATACTTCGAACTTTGAGGGCGAAAAGGGTCTGAAAGTCAGAGGCGAGGTAGATGATGAAACGATAATCTTCTTTCTTGAATCCCCTGAAAAAAGAAAAACATATAAAACATCAACAGGGGGCAGGAATTTTCATCTCCCTATAACCCTTATCCCAACGCTTCATCAGAAAAATCCTTCTCCAAATACAACCTTTCTCATACCCATGCTCAACTTCATCAATTTATCAGTTGATGATATGAAAGTTGTTCTCGAGGAAATCAGACCAATAAAGGGCGGTATACATATCCTGAGCTTATATAAGTTCAGAATAGGAAATTCAATTTTATGGAGTAATGAAAAAGGTATAATTATAAAAGAAGAACATCCTTCAGGATTAACGCTTTATTCACAGGTTGAGGATATTGCAAAAGAACAAAGCGATAGAGTCCTATACGACTACACCTCCTTG
>JBGPQS010000147.1:0-3963 GCA_041489235.1 Thermodesulfovibrionia bacterium | reverse complement strand
TTGTTCAGGGATCACCTTATCCAAAAACAGCTATTCCCTCAGTTGACAGAACAGCAGTAATTCTTTCTCTCGGAGGGAGATATTCTTCAGGCAATAACATCCTTGAGTTTTCTTTTACAGAGGATCCGAATACTGCAGGCGCATCTGACTTTACTTTAACCCTTTCATATAAGTGGAGATTTTGACGAGAACTGTTCTTCTTGAATTTTTTTGACATCCATAAACACCTTTTGGTATTCTTTTCTCAGTGATGAAGATACACAGTTTAGGGCATTCCCTAAAGAATCCAAAGCTCATTTTATTTATGAACATTTTCATAGGCCTCCTGCTCATCATTGCAATTCTCTATTTCATCAGGGATGTGGTGTCAGTCTCCTTAAGCTCTGAGGAAAAGGTTATTAAGCCAGATAAAAAGGCAGAAAAGGTTGTGAAGTATACCCTTCAGGATTATGCACCTATACTGAAGAATAACCCTTTCGGATTCCCAGGAGGCGAGATTAAACCACTCTCATCCTCATCAGGTCAGTCACTCTCCCGGTCAGATGTATCACTCGTCGGTACTGTCTCAGGGCCAAAGAGTCTGAGTTATGCAATCTTTATGGATAAGACCGGCCAGCAGGATGTCTTCAGGATAGGTGACTCTGTGTTTGGTATCGGTACACTTAAAAAGGTCGAGAAGGACAGGGTATTTGTAAATATCAATGGCAAGGATACAGATATTCCCTTAGCTGATATAACCCTGATAAAAGAGGTGAGAGGTACAGGCACACTATCCTCTGGATTTGCGAGTAAAACAGGAGAGAGTTCGTATGTAGTTGATCAGAGGAGGGTACGGAAAGCAATAGAAAACCCTAATGAGATTATGACACATGCCCGACTCATGCCGAATATTGTTGACGGCAAGCAGGAAGGGTTTGTTCTCAGTGAGGTAAAAGCTGGTGGAATATACCAGAGCCTCGGTCTTCAGAATAGCGATATTCTCTTACGTATTAATGAGTATACTATCTCAAGTCCTGAAGCAGCACTTCAGACATTTACAGCCCTGAAAGGAATGGACAGAGTTCAGCTCGATATTATAAGAAACGGGGCAAAGATGACTATGACGTATCAGATAAAATAAGAAGTAAGAAGGAAGGTATAGGTTGAGAAAAAAGGAAAAAATATGAAAAGGAATAAACAAATAATAGACAAACGTTTATCTTTCATTTTCAGTGCTATGTTTTTAATGTTCTTTTTATGTGCTCTCATTTATCCTTCACCATTTCTTGTCAATGTTGCCTTTGCTGGAATAAAAAAGGATCAGAAGGTTACCTTTAATTTTGTCGATGTTGACCTGTCAACTGTCACAAAATTCATCAGTGAGATTACAGGGAAGAATTTTATCTTCGATGAGAGGGTGAAGGGGAAGATAACGATAATAGCTCCCACAAAGCTGTCTGCTGATGATGCCTACAATCTTTTTACATCAGTGCTTGAGCTTAAAGGATTCACTGTAATTCCATCCGGTATTGACGCATACAAGATTGTTCCTGCCATGGAAGCCAAGCAGCGAGGGATGCAGATTACTACAGAAAGACTCCCTGTAAACGAGAGTTATATCGCACGATTGATTCCTTTACAGTATATATCATCTGATGATGCACTGAGATTCCTTCAACCAGTCGTCTCAAAAGATGGCCACATATCTGCTTTTGGCCCTGGTAACCTGCTTCTTGTGATAGATTCAGGCCTGAATGTTGAAAAGATTCTCACTATTATCGAGGCCATAGATCAGCCATCCATAAAAGAAAAACCTGAGATTGTCATCCTCAAATATTCGAGTGCTGATACTATTGCAAAAATTCTTAATGAAGGCATGAGCCGTGGAAAAATAAGGGCTCCGGGACAACCTGTCCTTTCAGATGAGCCAAGAGTAGTAGCTGATCAGAGGTTAAATGCTGTTGTTCTCTTTGGAGATAAAGGGATGAGGGAATCTATGAAATCACTTATTGCACTCCTTGATATTCCATCTCCTGAAGCACAGGGAAGAATAAATGTCTATTTCCTCGAGAATGCAGATGCCACAGAGCTTTCAAAGGTTCTGGAGGGAATGCTCAAGGCAGTGCAGCCCACAAAACAGGCAGCTCCGGGTGCACCAGTCATGCCATTTGAGGCAGCCGGAGGTATAACCATCACACCTGATAAGGCCACGAATTCGCTCGTGGTAGTCGCATCACCTGCCGATTATCAGAATCTTGTTCAGGTTATAAAACATCTCGATAAGAAGAGGAGACAGGTATTCGTTGAGGCAATGATTATAGAAGCCTCTGTAGACAAACTGAGGGAGCTTGGAACAAAATGGAGAGTAACCGCTAGACATAAGGGTGAACCTGTTGTCATAGGAGGATTCGGCACAATGGATTCAACTTCCCTTCAGTCTGTTTTATCTGGATTATCTGGTCTTACAGCTGGGGGAATGGGGAATTTCCTCAATGTCCCTATTACTACCATCGGGACAGATGGAACAGTCAATACCTCCACCTTGACAGTCCCTGGTTTTTCTGCACTCTTCAGCCTTGAAGAATTTAAAGGCACTGTAAATGTCCTTTCAACTCCCCAGATACTCACCTCAGACAATAAGGAAGCAGAGATTATGGTTGGTGAGAATGTGCCGTTTATTTCAAAGAGAGAACGGGACATCACCGCAACCAATACTGTCCTCAGCTCCATCGAAAGGTATGATGTGGGGATTAAGTTGAAGATCACTCCTCAGATTACCGAAGGTGATCATGTGAAACTTGATATATATCAGGAGATTTCAAGCTTGGTACAAGGAGAATCAGAATCTATCCTCATTAATGTTGGTCCTACCATAACAAAGCGTTCAACCAAAACATCGGTTGTGGTGAAGGACAGACAAACAGTTGTTATCAGCGGTCTCATAGCGGAAAGACAAGAAGAAAACATCACAAAAGTGCCTGTTCTTGGGGACATACCCATATTAGGATGGCTTTTCAAAACGTCAAGCGTTAAAAAACAGAAGACAAACCTCCTTGTATTCCTCACACCGCATGTGGTGAAAGAAGCAGACAGTCTTGCCCAGATTACAAAGGACAAAGAGAAGGAGTTCGCAAAATTGGAAAAACAATATACAGAAGGAGAGCTTCTCGTAAAATTCAAAGAAGAGGTTCCCGCTGAAAAAGCATTTTCAATAATTTCTGAAAAAGGTGCATCGGTTATAAAATTTATCGAGAATATTAAGGTCTATCATATAAAGCTCAGAAAGGATCAGAAAGTAGAAGAAGCTGTTGAGGAATTCTCGAGTATCCCGGAAGTACACTATGCAGAACCGAACTACAAAATGAAGATGCATAATATAAAGTGAAAAACTATGGAAGGCATTGACACTATAAAGGACGAAGATGTAGAACTCTCACTTATTAAGGACGTACCCCATTCTTTTGCAAAAGGCAACCTCATAATGCCTCTCAGAAAAGAAGATGGAGTTCTTCTGGCTGCAGTTGCAGACGAAAAGGGAATGCTCGCATTATTAGAACTCTCAAAACGCCTTGGCCTCAAACCAATGCCTTTGAGTGCTTCACCAGGTGTCATTATTGATGCAATTAACAGGTTCTATGGCCAGATGGGATCTGCTGAGGAAGTGATTGACAACATCACAGGTGAAGACCTCTCATCTGTTGCAACTGAATTCGAAAAACCAAAAGACATTCTTGAACTCACAGAAGAAGCACCAATAATAAGACTTTTGAATGCCCTTTTACAGCAGGCTGTAAAAGAGAGGGCTTCTGATATACACATAGAGCCTTATGAAAAGGAACTTGATGTGAGGCTTAGAGTAGACGGAATTTTACATAGGGTCTTAAGCCCTCCAAAGATTATTCAGGATGCACTGATAAGCAGGGTGAAGATTATGGCAAACCTCGATATTGCAGAAAAGAGACTGCCGCAGGATGGCAGGATAAG
>JBGPQS010000146.1:0-3981 GCA_041489235.1 Thermodesulfovibrionia bacterium | reverse complement strand
CTCTACCATTCTATCATGAAATAAAAGGTGAGTTGTAAATTTACTCTCTGATCTCACTCATAAATCTGCTAAATTATTCTATCCCACCCTTCGTTTAAAAGAACAGTTTCTCAGATACCTTGAAGGCCCTGACTGAAGCTTTTTTTCTTTTTGCATATTGCACTTTCAATATCTGATGTTATTTAATAAGTAAGAATGTCAGAAATAACTCCATTGATGAAACAATACTTTAGTATCAAAGAAAGATATAAAGACGCAATTGTCTTTTTCAGGCTCGGAGATTTTTATGAAATGTTCGGGGAAGATGCCGAAAAGGCATCAAAGGTCCTGCAGATCGCACTCACCACAAGAGATAAATCAAAAGAAGATCCGACTCCAATGTGTGGCATCCCTTACTTTGCATCAGAGTCTTACATATCAAAACTGATCAAGGCTGGCTACAAGGTTGCAATCTGCGAACAGATGGAAGATCCAAAGGAAGCAAAAGGTATCGTTCAGAGAGATATTGTGAGGGTAATCACGCCCGGGACACACCTATCTGAAAATTCCAAGGAAAACACTTACATTATAAGTATATTTCCTTTAAGGGATAAACACGGTATTGCGGTAGCAGATATTTCCACAGGAGAGTTTATCGTGTATGAAACGGATAAAAATATTGAAGATGAAATGTATAAGTTCGAGCCGCGGGAAATCTTACTCCCTCAGTTTCTGAAAGATAATATCCATTATAAAGAGTCTCTGAACATCTTTTATATATCCTTCTATGATGACTGGTATTTTGATTATTCAGAGGCATATAAGACGTTGCTCCGTCATTTAAAGGTTTCTTCACTTGACGGGTACGGATGTGACAGCATGGTTGCGGCAATCTCTGCTGCAGGAGCACTGATAAGTTATCTTGAGGACACACAGAAGGAAACACTGAGCCTCAAAAAGATAACTGCTCTACGGCCGGATTCATACATGTTTTTAGATGCTGCAACCCAGCGTAACCTTGAACTCACTCATAACCTCAAAGATGGCTCGACTGAAGGCACACTTCTGTGGGTACTTGATGAAACATTGACTTCAATGGGGGGCAGATTTTTAAGAAGTTCTATCCTGAAACCTCATATCGATATCCTTGAAATAAAAAGAAGACATGATGCTGTTGAATTTCTTGTAGAAGATTATGAGCTCCTTGAAGAGCTCAGGACTTCTCTGAGGAAAATTCAGGACCTCGAAAGACTCTCCTCAAGAGTAAGTTCAGGGATTGCAAATGCAAGAGACCTTATCGCAATTAAAAATTCCCTCCTCCACCTGCCAAAGATCAAAAAATCGCTGATTTCGTGTAAAAATCCTTATCTGAAATCAATTTCAGAAGAGTTATCAGAATTATCAGCCCTCAGGGAGTTGATAGTGAGAGGCATTGTTGATAATCCCCCGATAAGCCTGAGAGAGGGAGGAATTATAAAGAATGGATACAGCACTGATGTTGATGAACTCAGGAAAATGTCGACAAAGGGTAAGGACTTCCTTACAGAGCTGGAGCATAAAGAGAGACAGAGGACAGGTATATCTTCTCTGAAAGTCGGATATAACAGGGTCTTTGGTTATTATATCGAGGTGACGAAAATAAATCTCCACATGGTCCCTGATAATTACATCAGAAAGCAGACACTTGTGGGAGGAGAAAGGTTTATCACTCCTGAGCTTAAGGAATATGAGACAAAGATCCTCGGGGCTGAAGAAAGGCTTAAAAACCTTGAGTACCAAATTTTTCAAGAGATACTTAGTGAAATACAGAAAGAATCTGAGATACTGTCAAAAATAGCTTCTGCTCTCTCGTATCTTGACTTTCTTTCCTCTCTCGCTGTTGTCGCAAAAAGGTACAATTATGTAAAGCCTTCAGTCGACGAAAGTGGAGTAATAGACATTACAGACGGGAGACATCCTGTCCTTGAAAGAATCCCTTTGAATGAGAAATTCATACCGAATAGCACATATATGGACAAAGAAGACGAACGCCTCCTTATCATTACAGGCCCGAACATGGCAGGAAAATCTACTTATATGAGACAGGTCGCACTCATAATCCTCATGGCACAGATTGGGAGTTTCATTCCTGCATCAGAAGCAGGGATAGGGATTGTTGACAGGATATTTACAAGAATAGGTGCATCAGATTTCCTTACAAGAGGTCAGAGTACCTTCATGGTTGAGATGATAGAGGTAGCAAATATCGTGCACAATGCAACGGAGAAGAGCCTCATACTTCTTGATGAAGTAGGAAGGGGAACAAGCACATTTGATGGTATCAGCATTGCATGGGCAGTGGCAGAGCATATCCTCAATGAAATCAGTGCACGCACTCTTTTTGCAACACACTATAATGAGCTCACGGAGCTCAGTCTCACTCATGACGGTGTGAAGAATTATAATGTATCGGTAAAGGAATGGGGCGATGAGATTATCTTTCTCAGGAAGATAGAAAAAGGACCTGCCGACAAAAGTTATGGCATACAGGTAGCACGATTGGCTGGGCTTCCCGAGCATATTATTAACAGAGCAAAGGAGGTGCTCGCCAATCTCGAAAAAGAAGAGTTAAATGAGGTAGGGATGCCACGATTTGCAGACATGAAAACAAAGAAAGGGGCAACCCAGCTCGATCTGTTCTCCACCATACACGAGTCATTTATCACCGAAATCCTAAACCTTGACATAAAAGGACTGAAACCAGAAGACGCACTTAATACGCTTATTGACCTCAAAAAGAAGGTTGATTCCTATTATATTACTTCCTTGACAAAGAAGAAAAACCTATGATAAGAAATCACAGTATGAGAAACATTTAAAAAAGGAGGAAACAATGAATCCAGAAGACCTCAAGTACCACAAGGAACACACATGGGTTAAGGTATCGAACAGGAAAGCAACAATCGGCATCACTCATTATGCACAGGAAGCACTCGGTGACATAGTTTATATTGACCTGCCTGAGGTAGACATAAACATAGAGGTAAATAGTGAGATCGGCGACATAGAATCAACAAAAGCTACTTCATCCATAATCTCACCTATAAGTGGACGGGTTATTGAAGTAAACGAAGAACTTTCAGAAGCTCCCGAGATAGTAAATGAAGATCCCTATGGCAAAGGATGGATAGCCATTATAGAAATTGATGATATAACCGAGATTAATGACTTGATGGACGCCTCTGAATATGAAAAATATGTTGAAGAGGAAGCTAAATGAAATTAGCCATCCTCGGTGCTGGTCCCGGGGGTTATGTTGCTGCTATTAAGGCTGCTCAGTTAGGCGCACAGGTAACGATAATTGAGGAGGGAGAAGTTGGAGGTACCTGCCTTAACTGGGGCTGCATTCCTACAAAGTCATTTGTCGCATCAACCGAGCTTTTAGCCAAAACCAGAAGATTAGAAGAATTCGGCATTGAACTGAAGGGTGAAATAGTTCCCAGCATTTCAAAGATTATTGAGAGAAAAAACAAGATAGTAATCACTCAGATAAAAGGCATAAAAGGTCTCTTTAAAAGCTGGGGGATAACACTTAAAAAAGGAAGAGGATTTTTGGTCTCTCCAAAAGAGATAGTAGTCACCTCAAAAAATGGTTCTCAAGAAAAGGTAGAGGCTGATACTATCATTATTGCAACAGGCTCAAGGCCTGCTCAGATACCACTATCCCCATTTGACGGAAACAAAATACTATCGAGCGATGATGCCCTTAACCTCACCGGCATACCAAAGAGCCTTCTTATAATAGGAGCTGGCGTGATCGGCTGTGAATTTGCATGTATCTATAAAGAACTCGGCTCAGAGGTATCCATTGTAGAAATGCTCCCACGAGCAATAGCCACAGAAGATCTGGAGATATCAGAACTCCTTGAAAGAGAATTGAAGAAAAAAAATATTAAGCTCTACACAAATGTAAAAGTTGAAAAAATAGATCTACGGAACGACGGAATACATGCTTTTCTTTCT
>JBGPQS010000145.1:0-3987 GCA_041489235.1 Thermodesulfovibrionia bacterium | reverse complement strand
TTAAAATCAATGGTCCATGCAGAAACGTATATATTTTCTTGACTTTGACCCTTGAGGTAAGTATTCTATTCTCCTGAAAAGTTAGTTGATACCAAATATTAATTACCATGCATATCAAAACATCCTCAATAGTACTCTTGCCTAAAAAAGGCTTATACCATGTTTCTGTAGTAGACCACGTAACAATAACTCTATGGAGTAGAGGACATTAATAAATTAATCTATGAAAAGGAGGAGTGTCATGAAGAATCTATGTGCTTTCACGATTAAGACAGTTGTACTTGTCACAGTCTTTATTCTTTTTATTGCCTCTGGTTCTGCTCTTGGTGCTGGATTTGCGCTTATTGAACAAGGTGTAAGTGGCCTGGGAAATGCATACGCAGGAGGTGCTGCGAGCGCTGAGGATGCGACCACAGTGTTTTTTAATCCAGCTGGCCTGACACGGCTTGATGGTCAACAGTTTATTGCAGGAGCACATATAATTATGCCATCTGCGAAATTTAACAACGAGGGTTCGACTCATATACTGCAAGGGGTTACTAAAGCGCCGCTTCTCGGTGGCAATGGTGGGGATGGGGGTGTTACCAAGGTTATCCCTAATATGTATTTCAGTAAGAAACTCAGTGACCGCTTTACAGTGGGAATAGGTATTAATACACCCTTCGGCCTTGCTACTGAATATGACAACACATGGGTAGGACGTTATCATGCTATCGAGTCAGATGTGCTTACGGTCAATATAAACCCGGCCATCGCCTATAAGATAAATGAAAACTTGAGTGTTGGTGCGGGTTTTAGTGTTCAGTACCTCAAAGCGAAACTCTCTAATGCCATTGATTTTGGTACACTTAATGCCATTGGGAAACTACCTGTTGTATTACCTGGACTCACACCGCAGTTATCTGATGGTTTTTCCAGTCTGGATGGTGACAGCTGGGGGGTAGGGTTTAATCTGGGTATCCTCTATGAATTTAATAAAAATACCCGTATAGGCGCAGCCTATCGTTCCCGCATAAAGCATACCCTGAAAGGCGATGCTGAATTTTCAAGTGTCCCAGCAGGACTCAGTCCTTATCCTGTTTTCAAAAATACCGTTGCGGAAGCAGATCTCACACTGCCTGACAACTTATCTATTAGTTTCTTTCATCAGTTCAATCCTCAGTGGATGATTATGGCTGATTTTACCTGGACAAACTGGCGTCTTTTCAAGGAGTTAAATGTTACTTTTGACAACCCTTATCAACCTCCTTCTGTGACTAAAGAAGAGTGGCAAAACAGCTATCGCTATTCACTCGGGTTAACATATGCACCTAACAGTAATTGGACGTTTCGAGTCGGTACCGCATATGACACATCAGCAGTTGCAGATGAGCAACACCGCACTCCTCGTATCCCTGACGGAGACCGCATCTGGGCAGCATTTGGTATAGGGTATAAGTTTTCTAAGACAGTCAGTTTTGATCTTGGTTATGCGCACCTCTTTATCAACGATCCGAAAATCAATAAAAACCCAACAGGTGAAGATGCAGTGCGCGGTGGTTTGAAAGGGACGTATGATACCTATATTAATATTGTGAGTGCACAGCTTAATGTGGCATTTTAGGAGTCCTTAGAAAAACCCTGTGCAAATATAAATTTCCAATTTAAAATAATGTATGATTTCTGCATACATAATTAAAAGGGATTAATATGCTTCTCCATCAACATTTTGTAAAAATAGCAAAAAGCTACGGGAGTAAGCTTGCCTTTATTGACCGTACCTCGGATAAAAAAGTAACCTATTCTAAAGCTCTCATTGCCTCACTTCTTCTTGCAGAAAAGTTCAAAAAATATGAGAAGGGCTTTATCGGAATTATGATCCCAACCTCTGCAGGCTGTGCACTGTCGATTCTTGGTGCCTTGATGAGCGGTAGAACACCAGTCATGGTCAACTACTCAACTGGAGCTGCAAACAATGCGAAGTATGCACAGAGGAAATGCAATTTCAATACGATCATTACCTCAAAGGCGCTTATTGAAAAGATTAATTGCCCTGTTGTTGACGGAATGGTTTTCATTGAAGATATCATGGAGGGGGTTTCCTGGAGAGAGAAAATTAAGGCTGCATTGATATCAAAACTACCAGCTTTGCTGATTCTTAAAATGATTCATGGTGGAAATAACGATGACAACCTCGTCATACTGTTCACAAGCGGTAGTGAAAAAGATCCCAAGGCTGTTCAGTTAACTCATCGCAATATAGTGTCGAATATTGAAAACTTTAGCACGGTTTATGAAATGTCTGACAGAGATATTGTGCTTGCGAACCTCCCTTATTTTCATGTTTTTGGCCTGACAGTCAACCTCTGGACTCCCCTTTTCCACGGAATGACAATTGTTTCATATGCAAATCCCTTAGATTATAAAATGATCTGCTCTATTGTCCGGGAAGAAAAACCAACAATAATGGTTGGTACCCCCAGTTTTCTCTGGGGCTACCTTCGAAAATCAGAACCTGGTGATTTCGAGAGTATACGTGTTGTTGTAAGTGGTGCAGATAAGTGTCCTGACGCATTGCGGACAGAATTTTATCAAAAACATGGTATGACGCTTTATGAAGGGTATGGAGCCACTGAGACATCTCCGGTTGTCTCAGTGAATACCCCTGAATATAACAAACCTGGAAGCATTGGAAAAGTACTCCCCAATGTACAGGTAAGAATAGAGAATTTTGAAACTGGTGAAGATTGTCGCCCTGGAGAAATAGGGAGAATTATGGTAAAGGGAGACCTGGTGATGAAAGGGTACCTGGATGACTTTGAAGAGACATCAATGCGTATCCGATACGGTTGGTACGATACAGGTGATATGGGCTTTCTGGATGAGGATGGATTTCTCTGGCATTCGGGTAGATTGAAGAGATTCGTAAAAATTGGAGGGGAAATGATCTCCCTAGTCAAGGTTGAAGATGTACTGGAAAAAGTTCTTCCGGAAAATGTTTCCTGCTCTGTAGTAGAAGTCCCTGACGCACTGAAAGGAGTAAAGATAGTTGCTGTAGTGACACAGAAGGTAGATGAAAAAAAGATAGTGAAGCTGATGTCAGAGCAACTTCCAAACATTGCTCTTCCGAAACAGTTTATTGTTATAGAAGAACTTCCCAAAATGGGGAGCGGCAAGATAGATTTCAGGAGTGTTGCGGACATAGTGACCGAGAGGTTACATAAAGAAGATTGAAAACCATCCATAAAAGGCCTATCTTTCTTGTTTACTTAAACTAAGTAAAAAGTGAAGTCATTCTGATCGAACCCAATAGGAAAAGATCGAGAATAAGATAATTGTCATACATAAAAATTGATAATCTTGTTTATGATTTATACGGAATGAAACCACGAGCGAAAAAGAGTATAGTTGTGATGATTTTTAGAAAAGATTCTGATATAATATTTTTTTAGAAATCTAAGGAAGTGTTATCAGATGATGATCGATTTGCATACACATACTTTTTTCAGCGATGGGGAACTTATCCTGTCAGAATTAATCAGAAGGGCTGAGGCGATTGGCTATAAGGCTGTTGCAATCACAGACCATGTTGACTCATCGAACATTGATCTGGTGATTCCAAAGATTGTGAGTGCGCTTAAAAAGCTCAAGGGTTTTATCTCGATAGAAGCAATCCCTGGTGCTGAGATTACACATGCACCACCACAGATTATTCCTGAACTTGTGAAGGAGGCGCGGCATTTAGGAGCAAAGATAGTGATTGTACACGGAGAGACCATAGTAGAGCCGGTTGCACCTGGCACGAACAGGGCAGCGATTGAAGCGAATGCTGATATACTTGCACATCCCGGTATTATATCGGTAGAAGACTTGCTTTTTGCGAAAGAGAGAGGGGTTACGCTTGAGATCACGTCAAGGAAAGGTCACTCTTTATCGAATGGATATGTTGCAAAGGAGGCTATGAGATTCGGGGTTCCACTGTGTATCAATACAGATGCCCACAGCCCA
>JBGPQS010000144.1:0-4041 GCA_041489235.1 Thermodesulfovibrionia bacterium | reverse complement strand
GCCCTCATAGTATTGATTGAATCAAAAAATATCCCCTCTTCTTTCTTAACCTTCTTACCTGCTTCCAGTTTTTTCCATGTCTCTGCAAAGTCCTTTAAACTCTCTCTTAAGCCTTTGATACCTATGTCTATTTTCTTTACTTTCATCGTTCACCTCTCTTGGATCTTTCTACATCTCTATAAAAGTCCTCTATCAAAGTATCCACATTCTTGAAATGATAGGGATACTCTTTATTCCTGTAATGCTTATGGCAGCCCTTGCCCTCTGCATTATCATACCCTACGATCCTGTTACCCTCTCTTATATAAAAAAGAGAAAACTTAAGTCCATGTGGTTTGCTCTTTGATATAGGAACCTTCCATATCTTCATTTCTACGATGCTTCCATTGGGCTCAATATTCTTCCTATAAAAAATGAGCTCTGAGTTCATATATAGGGTATATTATACCTAATACTTGAAATTTGTCAATCTTTCTATAGTGTGTAATGATATGGTGAGCATTGCGAGAAGAAAATAGCTATTGCTTTATAACTTATGAGACTAATGGGGCAAAGGGTTATTCAGGTTAAGTCTTGATTATCATGGTGCTTAAAGAAACTACACGATAACTCTTACTTGGGTTTTGAATTAATCACCTATGCCCGCAGCTTGTGGAGTATCTCCTCGGGTAATTCTGTGGTCCTTTACAACGCCCCAATCGTCAACCCCTACAAAAAAATAGTAACTCAGATTTCGTTTTTTTACCACTAAAGTGGAAGGCAAGAGCCAAGGGAAGGGTTTTACCCTTCCCTTGGCTCTTCGAACCTTACTCAATGCCAACCCTTGAAAGAAGTTTGTAATACAGCAGTCACCAAGAAATGATAAAATATCTAAAAAATTGGCTTATTTGGTACAATAAACCTGAAAAATATGGAATAGGTCAGTGAAAATATAGGGGGCAAAAATGCCGAAAGGTCTCTACGGACTGGGCAAAGATTATTGAGAGACGAAAATGCACAGGAATATGCTGACCGTCTGAAAGAAGAAGTGGCATGCCCCTGTTTTCATATGTATTTTGTAATATAAATAAGCTATGAAAAAAACTCGGAAACCAAACGGGAAAAATGTCGAAATAGCACTCGAACTCCTCGAACTGTCTTTACTCCTAAAAACTTCTGTTAAGAAAGCAATAAAGAGAAAATAGTGTCAATCGTTGAATCCTTCAAGAAGACTATCACCTTTTTTGATGAGATTCAAAAAGAAGGTCTAATTGCAGACTATGCTTTGATAGGCGGGCTTGCTCTTTCTGCCTGGGTTCGCCCCCGGACTACCAGAGATGTCGATCTTGTCATTACGATTTCAAATAAAATGACATGGTCAGATATCGCCTCTATTATCGAGATAAGACTCAATAAAAAAGTAATACTTCAAAAGGGAACAAGGAGAACCACAATACAGGAAAAACTCTCCTTTATGATGGGGCATATAGAGGTGGATGTTATGAGTACGAGAGGATTCGAGTTGGCTGCCGAGGCTATTGAAAATGCTGTGCATGCAAATATTTTCAATAAAAAAGTAAAAGTTGTAAATCCTGAGTATCTTATTCTGCTCAAGCTCTTGCCTTTAAGCAGTCAGGATGAGGTTGATATTGTGACGCTTTTGAAAAAATCTCATTTGAATAAGCTCAAGAAGCTCGCGGAAAAATATTCTCTCCTGCCGAAGCTCGAGATTCTGCTGATAAAATCGAAAAAGCTGAAATAAAAGAAAGACCACAATCTGTTTTGTAGTTGAACAGTACCATTACGAGGGGGATACTGCCTAGGAGGTAGTACAAACAATTATAATCGCCTTTCAGGCATTAGGGCTGTATAAAAAATAAAGACTTGATTTTTATGGCGTCCCCAACGGGATTTGAACCCGTGTTACCGCCTTGAAAGGGCGATGTCCTAGGCCAGGCTAGACGATAGGGACGTACTGGTGAGCCGCGTTGGATTCGAACCAACGACGCCCGCCTTAAAAGGGCGGTGCTCTACCAACTGAGCTAGCGGCCCAAAATTGTCCTTTAATTTACCTGTTCAATAGTTTTCTTGTCAAATAACGTGGAAGCGTTTCTTTGTGTGTGGCAGGAGCCCGCCATTGAGAATGATTTCTTTTTCCCTGTCATTGAGATTTGAAAATACCTCGAAAGAATAATTCTTTGTCAGGTTGTACACAATGTACGTTTGATTTCCTGTTAATGACTTTTCTGTAGCTTTTAATAGTAGTCCGTCACCCTTCTCGATTTTTTCATAGTCTTCAGACTTTGAGAAACAAAGCGGGAGGATCCCGAAGTTTATCAGGTTGGACCTGTGAATACGCGCGAAGGACTTTGCAATTACTGCATGCAGTCCGAGGTACATCGGAGCAATTGCTGCATGTTCCCTTGATGAGCCCTGTCCATAATTCTCACCTCCGACGATAATTCCTCCACCCTTTGACTTTGCTTCTTTTGCACGTTTGCTGAATGTACTGTCAAGATTGGAAAATACAAATTCTGATAGTGCAGGTATATTTGAACGAAGGGGTAAAATTGCAGAGCCTGCAGGCATTATGTCATCTGTGGTGATATTATCGTCAAGCTTAATAAGTACCTCTGCCTCAATTTTTTCAGGGAGCGGTTCTTTCATGGGTACCTCTTTTATATTTGGCCCTTTGACAATCTTTATAGTGCTCGTATCTTTTACTGGTGGAATGAGCATAGTGTCGTTTATAAGAAACGTCGATGGTTCATCAGGATTCTCAATACTGAATCCTGAATCACGGGGATCTATGATTTCGCCCTTTAGAGCAAATAGAGCACAGGAGATTGGACTTGCGAGATAGACAAAGGCATCTTTATTTCCGCTTCGTCCTTTAAAGTTTCTGTTATATGATCTAATAGATACCTGTCCCGTACCGGGTGAACCACCCATCCCGATACACGGGCCACATGAACATTCGAGTATCCTTGCACCTGCTGAAATCATGTCCGCGATGAGTCCCTCGCGTGAGAGCATCTCATATACCTGTTTTGAACCAGGGTTTATCAAAAGGTTCACGTCTTTTGCAACAGAATTGCCTCTTAATAGGGAAGCAACTGATTTCATGAGCTGATATGATGAATTTGTGCAACTCCCTATGCAGACCTGGTCTATTTTTGTGCCAGTAAGTTCTCTTACGGGTACACCATTGTCAGGGCTATGTGGTCTGGCAACCATAGGTTCAATAGAACTCAGGTCAATCTCAATAATACCGTCATACTCAGCATCTTCATCAGCCTGAAGCTCAATCCAGTCAGACTCTCTTCCCTGTGCTTTTAAAAAAAGTCTTGTCCTTTCATCGCTCGGGAAGATTGACGTCGTTGCACCAAGCTCTGCGCCCATGTTTGTGATCGTAGCTCTTTCCGTTACGTTTAAGTCTTTTATACCACCGCCACCGTATTCAATAATTTTCCCGATTCCACCTCTGACCGTGAGCCTCCGTAAAATTTCCAGTATTACATCCATTGCAGTAACCCATGGTCTGTTCAATGTACCGGTGAGTTTTATAAGGAGCATTTGTGGCATGGTGAGTTCAAAAGGAGCACCTGCCATAACAGTTGCAGCATCAAGTCCCCCGACTCCTATTGCGATCATGCTAATGCCTCCACCAGTTGGGGTATGGCTGTCTGTACCGAGGGCAATTTTACCCGGAGCAGCGAATCGTTCGAGGTGTATCTGATGGGAGATGCCATTACCAGGCTTTGAAAAATATGCGCCAAATTTTGCTGCAGCGGTCTGAAGGAAGAGGTGGTCATCAGTATTCATATAATTTGACTGAATCATGTTATGGTCAACATATGATACAGCGAGCGGTACCTTTACTCTGTCAAGTCCTATGGTTTCAAACTGAAGCCATGCCATCGTACCTGTTGCATCCTGAGTGTATACATGGTCAACTCTTAACCCAACAGGGGTACCTGTTTTTATCCTACCGTAAACTTTATGTGTTTCAAATATCTTCTCTGCAATGTTGTTTCCCACAATATAAAAATGTAACATATT
>JBGPQS010000143.1:0-4062 GCA_041489235.1 Thermodesulfovibrionia bacterium | reverse complement strand
CCTGCTGCTGCGATCATGGCTGCATTGTCAGTGCATAACGACACAGAAGGCATAAAGATTTCTGCTTCCTTTTCATCTCCCATTTCTTTCATTCTCTTTCTCAATTCGCTATTTGCAGCGACTCCACCTGAGAGAATTACCCGTTTTATATGCTCTTTTTTTATTGCCCATTCTGTTTTTCTCACGAGTACATCAACGATGGATTTCTGAAAAGATGCAGCAATATCATTAAGTAATGGGTGATGCGTGACGGGTGATGCGCCTTTACTCATCACGCTTAACTCATTACGCTTTACGAAATTGAGCACTGCTGTTTTAAGTCCGCTAAAGCTGAAATCAAAGGATTCAGGAAGATACGCTCTTGGAAAATCTATCGCTTTTGGGTTTCCCTCTCTTGCATACTTCTCAATTATTGGCCCACCAGGATACCCAAGACCGAGCAACTTAGAAACCTTATCATATGCCTCGCCTGCAGCATCATCTCTTGTTCTGCCGAGCTCTTTGTATTTACCAAAATTATCAGCTCTGTATAAGCATGTGTGGCCTCCTGAGGCAATAAGGGCGATACACGGGAAAGACGGTCTTGGCTCCTCAAGAAATGACGAAAAGATATGACCTTCAAGATGGTTTACCGCAACAAGCGGAATCTTCTTTGAATAGCATAGAGCCTTTGCAAAAGAACAGCCAACAAGGAGAGACCCAATCAGTCCAGGGCCATGGCATACCGCAACACCTGAGAGCTCGTCGAATTTCACACCGGCAGTCTTCAATGCCTCATCAACAACAGGCCATATCATCTCAATGTGCCGTCGTGAAGCAAGCTCAGGGACAATGCCACCGTATTTTTTGTGAATATCGGTCTGGTTCGAGATAATATTAGAGATTATTTTTGTATCATTTTCAACTATAGAGGCTGACGTATCATCACACGATGTATCTATACCAAGGACAAGCATTGAGAAAATCCAATTTTTCGATATTCAGAAAAGTTCAATGCGTTAAGGATTATGCTCATAGACATTCACCCCTTTTGGCAATGAGAGTTCAAACAACCTGTCTTCCAACCCCGTATTAATTTCTACACCCTTGAGTGTTATCTCTATTCTGTTTGAACGAGAATCGTTTACGATGAAAGATTTTATCGGGAATTTATCTTTAGAAGTTTCGATCTCTATCGAGACAATGTTTCCCATGGGCTTTTTCGGTTTGAGGAAGAGCCTCCCATTTTTATTCGATACATCAAACTCTTCCTGAATCCTTCCAAATCCGCTCAGGAGAGCTATGGGTGCCTGGCCATAGGTAGCCCTGTCAAATGAACCTTTGAATGCCTGCCTTTCTTTCTTCTGGTATATGATTATTTCATCATTGCTAATAATGACTTCCTGGGGTATTTTTCCTTTATACTCCCATTTCATCTTCGTGGGTCTTTTTATAAAAAAATCGCCCCCATATATATCAATGCGTTTCAGGTCCTTTATATAGCTCTTCTGTGTAAAGCTCCCCTTTATATCCTTTATTACATCATAGGCATTCTGAATTTGTGTGATATCCTCATCAACTGATGAGTCAGCATAGGAAACAGTACATAAAAAAAAGTGAAAAATGAGAAGTAAAAAAAGAGAACCTGCACACAGTAATACATTACTTTTAAACTTTTTACAATTCCAATTCATTATAATTAAGCATACCACACAGAAAATTCCCTTACAACATGACGAATTGATATTTGACTTTTTCTCTTATAATGATAGAATAAAATTAAATTTTACCAGGAAAAGTGCAAACCGGAAATGAATCTCAGTGGAAACCTGGCAAGTCAAATGAAGATTATATAGAGAAGATTTAAAAGGTCTTAAAACAGGAGGATACCATGCTCAAAAAACCAGTAATTGTGATCTTCTTATTTTTAGTTCTGTTGATAAGCGGTAATACCTGGGCTCATCATCCCACAGGAGGGGCTGGCACAGAGCAGGCAGGTCCTTTAAAAACAATTTCTGCTACAACATTGGAGAGGGGTAAATGGGCATTTGCATTACAGACAGAGTTTATTAATTTTGATCGCTTCTCTGATACACAACTGAGAGAATTTGCTGAAAACGGAAAGGATGTTCACAGCGTAGATTCTGTTTTTCACTCTGTCTTTGGGATCGGCTATGGGATAACCGATAATTTTACACTGAGTGTAAAGGGCTCGTATGAACTTCTACGGAACATACGAGAGGTTCACCACGAGGAGCCGGTTGAAGTTCATAATCGAGGTAATTCAAAAGGGATTGGCGACCTGACAATACTCGGTCAGTACCGTTTTGTCAAAATAAGAGAGAGTAATTTTGAATCATCTCTTCTCTTTGGCCTGAGAGTTCCCACAGGAAAGACTACTGTTAAAGATATCAGCGGAGAACGTTTTGAAACAGAATTTCAACCAGGCACGGGTTCATGGGATCCTCTTGTAGGGATAGCAGTCACAAAAATATTTGGACCTTTTTCCCTTGATGCTAATGTACTGTACACCTTTGCAACCAAAGGGGCACAAGACACAAATTTAGGGGATATATTTTCTTATAATGCAGCTTTCTCTTACCGTGTTCTCAAACAAAGACCGATCTCATGGGACCTGATTATTGAAGCTAATGGCGAGTGGAAACAGAAGCAGAAGATTAATGGGATTAAGGATGAAAATAGCGGTGAAAATATTATATTTATATCTCCTGGAATGAGGTTTTCATGGAAACAGTGGTCAGCATACTTGTCTGTTAGTTTTCCTGTGGTTCAACACCTTAACGGAATTCAGAATAAAACCGATAGCCGGACTATAGTCGGCATAAGCTTTGGACTATAGCTTTTACTGGTGTTTTTCTTACACATGTAATTGACTAAAGGAGGGATTCATAAGGATAATGGCTGTGTTGATGTTTTTGTTTGTATTTATTTTTATCTCCGAAGCTTCAGGAAGTGATATTGAATCAAGAATCAAGCCCTTGAAGAGGTATTAAAGGCACAACAGGGGAACAAATAATTAATTGATGTTGGTTGAAAAAGACCGTTGAAATAAAAACAGCATTCTTGTTAGTATGCCTTTAACACAAAGATTTCATGAGGTTCTTTAAAAATAAGGAGGTAATGATGAAATCCATCTTTTTAGTTGTCTTTATGACCTTTTTTCTGTTCGCAGGTTGTGCCACAAACGGAACAAGTCAAAGCCCTAGCATGGCAAAAACAAAATTCACAAAGCACTTTGATGACAGTCTCTTTAAAATCACTGAAAAAGAGTTGTTCAGCGTTGAAATCGTGACTGATAAGAAAGAATTTAAAATAGATAAAACCGCTGCTGGTATTATCATACATGACAGAAAAGATAGAGATGTTGAAAATGCGGATATCAAGGTTATCCTCTGGATTTCCAAAAACGGGCAGGGAAGTGAAGAAACAATGAAAGTGGGGGAAAAGGGTAATGGATTGTATGTTATTGAAAATCTCAATCTCCTAATGGGTGGCAACTGGGAGTTGAGAGTAAAGATAAAAAAGGGCGCTATTGAAGACAGTGTCACCTTTCATTTCAATAATAAATAAAAAGAGAAGGGGGTAAGAATATGTTATCAAACATACCGTTAAATCTTGAGAGGGTAAAAAAAGAAGATCTGGACAAAGAGATACTGAGAGCCGGAATGATCGCTGAATTAGACGCCATAAATCTTTATGAGCAAATGGCAGCCATGACCGGAAACAAAAATATCAGGAAAGTTCTTCTTGATATTGCAAAGGAAGAAAAAACGCATATGGGAGAATTTCAAACCCTGCTATTAACCCTGGACAAGGAGCAGAAAAAGGAATTAGAGGAAGGGAAAAAGGAAGTCGACGAGTTGATCAAATAAAGCGATTAACACTGATAATGTAATTTATCTGGTATGGTAATCCTTATCATTCATCAATAAACCATCTACTTGATCTCCTTCAGCCTTTTAAGCAGATTGCGTGCGTTTTCCATATCTTTCTTCGCTTTTGGGTGATGAGGATCAAGGGTGAGCGTTATTTCCCATTCTTTAATAGCCTTATCAAGTTCTT
>JBGPQS010000142.1:0-4090 GCA_041489235.1 Thermodesulfovibrionia bacterium | reverse complement strand
GGCCTTATCCTGAGCGTATCCTAAAAGAAAATCACAGCGTTACAGGAGAATCTGAAAAGGAAATCCTTGAGTTATATTCACGCTGCCTTAAGAGATATAGCAATAAAAAACTTGAGCGACACCTCATTGATTTCGACGACCTTGAATTATTCACATACAAAGCTCTTGTGAAAAACCCTGAATGGCATAATATCCTCTATTCATTTGATGAACACACTGACCATATACTTGTGGATGAATTTCAGGACACAAGTTCTCTGCAATGGAAAATTATAGACAAACTTTCAGAGGAATGGCGATCAGGCATCGGTGCAAAAAGAGATTCGGGTAAGCTCCCAACCATCTTCCTTGTTGGAGATGACAAGCAGTCCATTTATCTATTCAGAGGAGCAAATGTAAGTGTATTTCAGGAAGCAAAGGAATTATTTTCTGAATGGCTGGGGAAAGAGTACTACTTTGAAGAGATAAAAGATAATTACCGCAGTCTCCCGGCAATAGTAAAATTTACAAACTCTCTCTTTGAGAAATTAATGTCTCCTGCTATTCGTGATAGCTGGCACACCCTCTACACATCTTTCGAGGCAACAAGACAGGGCGACGGTAATGTTGAGCTGATTCTTGTAGAAGGGCTCTCTCATACGAAAGAGAATCGCGAAAAAGAGGCAACAATGCTTGCAAAAAGAATTCAGTCACTCATAGGTAATTATGAGATATATGAGGGGGATAAAAAGAGACCATGCGACTATAGTGACATCGCAATTCTTTTACGAAAAAGAACCCATCTGTGTATTTTTGAAAATGCATTAAGAAAGTACGACATCCCTTTCATTGTGGTAAAGGGCATCGGATTTTATGATGAACCTGAAGTTGCATTATTAAAGGAGCTCCTCTCATTCATCTCTGACCCATTGGATGACTATAGTCTTTTCTGCCTTCTAAGGTCGCCACTTTTCTCTATCAACTATAAAACATTATTCAGAATAATTGCTCAAGGCAATTCTCCTCTGATAGATAAGATTGAATCGGTTAAGAATAAAAAGTTAAAGAATGCATTCAACCTTATCTCAAGCTGGATTGAAAGATCGAAAAATACTCCTCTTGCGTTACTCCTCGAGGATGTACTCTCTGAAACAGAAGGATGGCAATTTTACTGGGAAAATCAAAGACATGCAAACATAAAAAAATTCATACGGCTTATTGAACAATATGAGTCTCAGGGATTCTCAATTTTTGATATAAAAGAAAAACTTATCAAGGCACGGCAAGGTGATGAAGGAAAGGCAAACATCAATACCGAAGGGATGAATGCGGTGAAGATAATGACCATACACGCAGCAAAAGGTCTTCAGTTTCCGATGGTATTCCTTCCTTCACTCGATGAAGATATTTTCCCTAAAAGCAGCCCTATCGTAATAGATGAAGAAGAAGGAAGGATTTCTATTGCATATGAAGAAGATTCTCAAAAGAGAAAGAAGATAGATAACTTTTTAATTCGAAAGGAAAAGGAACTTGAAGAAGAAAAAAGACTTTTCTATGTTGCGGTGACAAGGGCGCAGGATTTCCTCTGCATGCTTGGAGCCCTTAAAAAAGAAAAACCACCTACAGGACGTCTTGCATACATTACTGATAGCCTTGGTATTTTTAAAAATGGACATATTAATCCGGAAATGAATAATTTAACTATTTGGACTGAATCTCAAATAGATGAGATATATTCTTCTCATCACTCATCATTCATCACTCATCACGTGCCGTACAAGCTATTCATGAAAGAACCGATATACACAGGGCCCATTTCATATGAACCACAACATAAATGGCAGGATGTAACAGAAGATTTATCAATTGAAACAACACATGGTGAGGACTGGGTTCTTCTCGGTAAGATATTTCATATGCTCTTCGAAGAACTCTCAAAAGGAATCATAGGGTTCAATGAGATCAATAAAAGAACATCCATACTCTTAAGAAATGAACTATATATCAAAGATAAATCAGAGAGACTCAAAGAAATTGTCAATAAGGGTTTTGAAAAGCTCTTACTGTCTGGATATCTACAGGATGTGATATTTCCAATAAAAGATTCCTACGCAGAACTCCCGTTTATCTTACAGAGAGGAAATACTATTTTTAAAGGCAGGATAGACAGGATTATCGTAAGAGGCGATACTGCCAATGTCTATGATTACAAAACATTTCCTGTAAAAGAAAAAGAATTGCCTGAACTTATTGATAAATACAAATTCCAGATGAATATTTACAAAAGTGCTGTAGAAAGAATACTTTCATTGAAGACAAATGGTTATCTCCTTTTTACCCACATGCCATTATTAGTGGAGGTATAGTATTTTATTTCCGCCTAAGCTCTGTAAGGTCATCAATTACTAAGATAACCTCTTCTACATCTTTCATATCGGTGAGATTCAATTTCAGAATTATTCTTCCCTTTTTGGGAGAGTCACACTCACATTCTAAATCCAGAAAACAATCCCCATGAGCAATTGCATTTCGTCCTTCTCTTAACACGCCTATTTTCTCGAGAATATCATCAACTGGGTAACCCACTACCTCCTGAATCTTCATATCAAACATCTCACAAAAACTTTTATTTGCAGATAGTATTGTAAAAGATCTATCGAGGATGATCAGTGCAGAGGGAATAGTCGCAACTATGCTTTCATTGAGACGTTCACTGTGCCTCAGAGCACGAAAGGATTTCTGCAATGTATCTATCATTTTATTGAAGGCATGAGCAAGTCGAGCAATCTCACCTTTTTTGTACTTCACTATAACTCTTTCATCCCAATGACCTTCTGTAATACGCTCAGCAGCATCTGCGACATTTAATATGGGCTTGGCAATCCTATTGGCAATGACGAGTACAAGTATCATAACAGCAATTATTCCAATCCCAATACGGATAAATCCTAAATGTACAATTTTTAGTACAGGTGAAAGTGCTTTATCTTTAGAGATTGAGGCAATGACAACCCATCCAGTTTTTTCGAGATACAATGAAGCACCTAACCTGTCTTTACCCAAAATGCCTGTAAATTCTCCTGTCGTTTCTAATTTAGTGCCAAATGCACGATTTACTTGCTCCACATTTAACAATTTTCCTATATAATCTTTCGATGAACCCGCAATGATAATTTTATTTCGGTCAACGATAAAGATTCTTCCCTTTTCACTCGGGTCACTAATGTCAATATGTGCGCCCCAGATATTTTTCACTTCATCCGCCAGAATACTATTAATTGCAGAGGCTTTAAACCGGACAGTGGCGACACCAAGAAATTCTCCGGTTTTTACATCTGTAATCGGAGCTGAAAAGCTGAAAAGTCCCTCACCATCTATGTTTTCAAAAGACTCAAATGTAAGGCCGTTTCGCCCTTCTAAAAAATATTCAGGTTTCACCTTAATACCTTTTGATAGACCGTGTGATGAAGAAACCATTTTCCCGTGTTTATTGAAAATGAGGATGTCGTGAATATCTGGATCCATTGGCACTTTTTCTTTTGTCAGGTAATGATTGAGTTCATCAATAAGTTCTGCTTTTCCAGATTGTCGATTAATCTCCCTGAGGGTATCTCTAAGAAATCGATAGGTTGCGACCTCTTTTGTCCGTGTTGTTTTGTTCTCAATAAATAGATCTAAATGTTTTTTCAAGGAATCGGCTGTTACATTCAGCGTAGTATAGATCTGCTCTATAAGTGTTTGTCTTGTCTGATAATAGGTAATTAAACTCACTGTTCCAAGAGGAATAATTACCAAAGTAAAAACCCATAAAATCATTCGTTTTCCGATTTGAGTGGGCATTTACCGACCTCCTTCAAAACTATGCTTTTTAGCCTGATGGTTAGTTTTACTTTTTTATTGACCTTTTCATATTTCTTGAAAATAAAATAACACTTGTTACTAATATCCCGGCGAGCATGGAAAGAAAAATAATTATTGCCTGCGATGCCTTGAAACTCCAGAAAAGAAAAGTTACTGTAATTGGTGCTGCATTCTGAATTGAAAAAATTGCCACCACTGAAATAATAATCAAGACAAGAACTATTGTTATCATTTTGACTCCTTGTTATAT
>JBGPQS010000141.1:0-4095 GCA_041489235.1 Thermodesulfovibrionia bacterium | reverse complement strand
TGATATCTCTTACACATCTTACCCTTTACCCACAAAGACGCTTTTTATTAAATGGGACATTTCATAAATATTTTCAGTCTCTATCCTTTTGTGACACCGGAAAGGAGCTCATTTCTTTAAGGTTTAAAAAGTAGATGTAGCATGATTCAAAGCGCCTACACATGCATATTTTTAGGTTGATGTTTTTGAGATTTCTTATAAAATCCTTTGCAGCATTGCATAACGCACCTTCAGGACTTCCATCGAGATGCGGGCACATTAAATACATTTTATTCAAATGCACAGTAACTCTCCTTTGTTCTGATGAGATTCTTTGACAAGATATTGTTGCGACAATATTAAGAAATGTTAAATGTAGGGGTGGGATGAGGACATTTCATCAAAATGTTCATCATCCCTCTTTTGACAATGCTAAAGGTGCATCGATCTCTTTGGGGTTCGAAAAATAGATATTGCATGACTCAAAGTGCCTGCTCATACATGTTTTTATGTTTATGTCTTTAATATTTTTTATAAAGTCTTTTGCAGCATCGCATATAATCCCTTCAGTATTTACATTGAGGTGTGGACACAGAAAGAAAATTTTATCCCGATACATAATGAACCTCCTTTTGCCTTTATTAAAGCTAAATATATTCTAAAGAACGAATGTTACAGGATTATTACAACAATATTAAATTTCTGCTTCAATGAGTTCGTCTGTTTTTGGCCTGTTGAAAGTAATAGTCAGTAATTTTGATAAGACTGGAATGGGACTACAAGAGATATTGTTATTTCTGAGGGAGGAAAATTATTCCTTAATTTTGCATTCTCATTTTTATGATACGAAAATTGTTACCGTTGTTCCCTTGCCTGGTGTACTTTGAATTTCCATATCCCATCCATGTGCTTTCACGAGGTGTTTTACTATGGCAAGCCCGAGACCTGTGCCTCCAAGGTCCCTTGAACGAGCTTTATCAACTCTGTAAAATCTCTCTCCAAGGCGGGGCAGATTTTTTCTGGGAATACCTATCCCCGTGTCTTCAACTGTAATTTCTAATAAATGTCCATGTGACGGGTGATGAGTGATTATTGATGAGTCAACGATTTCTTTTTCATTTTGGACTTTGATTCTTGAACTCTGAACTTTTACTGTGACTCCGCCTTCCTCTGTAAACTTAATGCCATTGTCCACAAGATTTAAGAGTATCTGTATCAAACTATTTCTGTCTGCCATTACCTTTGGAAAATCATGAAGTAGTTGCTTTTCAAGATAAAGTCCTTTATTCCGAGCCTTGTCTATCAAAGTTGCAAAGACTGATTCTACTACATCTTCGAAATTGACAGCCGTCTTTTCAATTTTTATATCTCCAAGCTCTATCCTTGAGAGGGTAAGCAGATCACTCACAAGTGAGTTCAAGCGTTCACTGTGGTTTTTTATAGTTTCAAGAAACTTATAGGCGTTTTCCCTATCATCAATTGCACCTTCAAGAAGTGTTTCTGCAAAACCTTTTATTGCCGTGATAGGAGTCTTTATTTCATGGGAAACATTTGCTACGAAATCCTTTCTCACTTCCTCGAGTTGTTTAAGCCTGGTGATATCATGGAATGTCAAAACAACCCCTGACATTTTTTCTCTCACAGAATAAAAAGGTGCAGCAGTGGTCATCAAATAGAGCTCTTTCGGGTGAGCAACTTCAATCTCATGGGATATAGTTTCTCCACTTTCGACCACCTTATTTATGGTTTTCACAAGTTCTTCATTTCTCAGGTTTTCTATCAGTGCTTGGCCTTCGATGTCTGATTCGATTCCGAAAAAGTTCTTGACTGCTGAGTTACATAAGAGTATCCTGCCTCTGGTATCTGTTAACATGAGTCCGTCAGACATATTCCTGAGGATTGCCTCCATCTTGTATTTCTCTTCTTCGCTCTGTGTAAGCTTCGTTTTGAGTTCCTGAGCCATATTGCTAATATTTTTACCGAGTTCTCCGAGTTCATCTTTTTCCTTCAGGAATAGTCGCCTTTTGAAATTCCCTGCTGCAACCTCCTGTGAAAAGGCTGTAATCTCCTCAATGGATTTCGTAATGCGCCTTATTTGGAGCAGTCCGAATAAAGTAACTATGAGCAGGGCTGCAAGCCATGAAAAAAGGATGCCCTTCTTAATGAGTGATACTTCACTCTCTACTTCAGTAAGTGGCACCGAGAGCCGCAGGAATCCCTTGCTCATATCACCATTTAATTTGATTGCAAGATAGAGAAAATCCTTTTGTAATGTATTGCTGAAGTGGATAGAACTACCAATATTGTTTAGAGATGCCTCTTTGACTTCAGGTCTATATAAATGATTCTCCATCTTCTCGGATGGTTCGTCAGAATCTCCCACCACACGACCAGATCCATCAATAATAGTTATCCTTGTCCCTGTCTTTTCTTTATATTTTTTACAGAAATTGTCGAGATTGTAAATAAACGACGGCGGTATCTGGTCAGCAATCAGATGCCCCTGTATGATAAGATCCTCTTTGAGGTTAGAGATGTAGGTATGCTTTATGAAGCGAGGGAGATAAAGCTCAAGAGCAGTAAACAATAGTGTGACGATAACCAGATAATAGATGAGGATTCTCGTGAACAGAACTCTTTTCATTGCTTCTTATCAAAGAAATAGCCTATACCGCGCATAGTCTTGATATATTTCGGGTGAGCAGGGTCCTTTTCAATCTGAGCCCTTACTCTTCTTATATGCACATCAACCGTTCTCGGTTCAACAAATGACTCATTACCCCATATCGCATCAAGAAGTTGTTCACGGCTGAAGACTTTCCCCGGTCTCTCTGCAAGATAAAGGAGGAGTTTAAACTCTGTTGCACTCAATGTTATGGGTCTTCCCTTTATTGTCACAGCATATCTTTCCTTATCTATCTCCATGTCATCGATGATAACCTTTTCAGTCACGATTTTCTTTTCCGATCTCCTTAGAACTGCTTTAACTCTTGCGACAAGCTCCCTTGGGCTGAATGGTTTTGTGATGTAATCATCCGCACCCATCTCAAGACCGAGTATTTTATCTACTTCTTCTCCCTTTGCAGTAAGCATGATAATAGGTAGACCCACTGTGTTGGGATCATTTCTCACTAAACGACAGAGTTCCATACCCTGAATTCCAGGGAGCATGAGGTCAAGTACCACAAGATCGAATTTACCTTTCTTTATTTTTGCAAGGGCAGACTTTCCATCTGAGGATGAATCAACAATAAAGTCTTCTTTCTTGAGGTTGTATGAGACAAGTTCAACGAGATCTACCTCATCATCAACAACAAGAATATTTTTTGATGTGTCCACGTTATGCCTTACAGGCCTCTCTTATCACTCTTGCGGCTACCCCTTTGTGTATCTTCACATTCCCTATTCTTTCAGGCAGAATGAATTTTAGCTCACCAGCAACTGTTTTTTTATCAAGCTTGATGGATGAAAGAATATTGTGTATGTCTATATCTACTGGCATTTCTGAGGGGAGGCCATATGAGTCAATGAGAGACTTAATCCTTAATACTTTGTTACTATCAATAAACTTAAGCATACTGGAGAGCCTTGCTTCATGGCACATCCCTATTGCAACCGCCTCTCCGTGGAGGTATCTTTTGTATTCTGTGACAGTCTCTATTGCATGGCCAATGGTATGACCATAATTCAATATTGCCCTTAACCCGGATTCTCTCTCATCCTTTGAAACAACTTCTGCCTTTATATCGCATGACCGTTTGATTATATGAACTAATACGTCTCTATCAAGGCTGAGAATTTTACTCCTGTTGAGTTCTAAAAAATCAAACAACTTCTCATCCCATATCACGCCATATTTAATCACCTCAGCAAGTCCTGCAAGAAATTCTCTTTTGGGCAATGTTTTTAACGCACCCACATCAATCCAGACAAGTCTCGGTTGCCAAAATGTGCCTATCATATTTTTGCCGAGTTTATGATTTACACCGGTTTTACCTCCAACAGAACTATCTACCTGAGCAAGGAGCGTTGTGGGAACCTGAATATAAGAAATGCCTCTCATGTAGGTGGATGCCACAAACCCAGTAATGTCGCCAATCACACCACCGCCAAGTG
>JBGPQS010000140.1:0-4095 GCA_041489235.1 Thermodesulfovibrionia bacterium | reverse complement strand
TATAAGTGATGGTCAGTGCGGTGACGTCATCTGTAGGGTCACCCCATGGGCCCCTGCTTCTGTCAAGAAGGACAAAGTCAACCTCCCCAACCCCCCCCTTGTGAAGGGGGGGTGAAGGGGGGGTAAACCATATATTCCCAGGATGAAAATCACCATGAATCAGTGATAACCTATTATGTTTGGGTTTTAATCTATAAATCCAGTCAACTGACTTTTTGATTATTTCTGCCATTTCATCATAGCTCAAGGTTCCATCAGGGTAGGTATCAAAAACCCCCATCAGACATTCACCATGTCCTACAGTATCTCTCAATTTCCTCCAGTAAAGTGTTTTTGAAGCCTTCTTCACAGAATGGATTTCTGCAAGATATGATGTCATCGCCTTTATCTTTTCGATATCAGAGATTTCAAGCCTGTCTTTATGAGAGAATTCAGTCAGGTCATTAAAATAATCTCTGCCTGCTCCTCTCTCCATCAATAAGTAATATTCTCTTCCGCCGCCGATGGACTTTATCGTACCATCTTCCATCTCAGATAAAACATCAACAGCCTTTACATGCCTGGGCAGGTTTTTAAACTCATCAAGGTCAAGAAGGAATACCGCTGCCCTGTCAGAAGGATAGTCGTGCCCCAGGCCTTCGGATAGGAGTGTTTTTACAACATATGATTTAGTACCATCCATGGTTTTCATTTCTATAAGGAAGCCCGATCCCTGAACACCTGAGCCGAGCTTTCTGATGTCCACTTGAATAATATCTTTGAATTCTTTCTTAAGGTAGGCTTTTAATGCTTCTTCATTGATCATATTCGCATCTAATATAACTCTCCAAAATTGCTTTTGTACCTTTCAGCAAATTCTTCGTATGTATACCGATGATCCTGAGTTCCATATTTCTCTATCGCATAAGAGGCTGCAACAGCCCCCATCTTTGCAGCAGTTTCAATGTCTCTGCCGGTAACAATTCCCTTCAACAGACCTGCCCTGTAAGCATCCCCTGCGCCTGTAGGGTCTACAACGTCATGAACCTTTGCTGTTGGAATACTCACATCAAATTCTGAATTGCTTATAATGGAACCTTTTTCTCCAAGGGTTGTAATAACAGTCCTTGTCAGACCTAACAGTCCTTTTTTATCCATACCTGTCATCTTCATAATCAACTCAAGTTCGTAATCATTGGAGATTAACAGCATTGAACCATCAAGCCACTCTCTAAGGGTCTTCCCTTCCCATTGTGTGAGAGACTGACCCGGGTCGCAGATATAATCGATGCCTTTATATTTGAATGTCTTTGCATATTCGATCATATCCTGAAGGTTCCCCGGGGCAATTAGGCCGATCGAGTTTTTAGAGTCAGCATTATTAAACTTATATTCAGATGGATATTTCATAGCACCAGGGTTGAATCCTGTTATCTGGTTGTCAGCTTTGTCGGTTATTATATATGCCCCTGCCGTAAACTCATCTCTAAGTATCTTTATCCCCTCTTCTAAAATATTATTCTTCTTCAACCAGTCGAAATAACTTTCATGGTCTTTTCCTATAGTTGCAATTACAACTGGCCTCTCATTAAGAAGGCTGAGCGAATAGGCTATGTTACCGGCAGTACCGCCAAATTTTTCTACCAGCCCGTTAACAGTAAAGCACACATTCAGGATGTGTATTTTATCCGGCAAGATATGGTCCGATAATTTTCCCGGAAAGTCCATAATCCTGTCATATGCCATTGAACCTGAAATATATATATTCAAATCATCTCCGTTGTCTTTTGATAATTCATCTCTTCAAACTCTAAAATATGATTCACAGGCATAATGCAGTTCTTTTATTCTAGTGCTTTAAGTTCACCTTCAATAGAGGCCTTACGCTGCAAAAGCTCTCCCTTTTTCTGCTGGATAGTGAACAGTTCTTGCTGAAGGGGCTCAACTTCCTTCTCCATCTGTCTCAACTGATATATATTATATTTAAACCGCTGACCTCTCTTTGCATTTATTGATGCAGTTAACCTGGCCTCTTCCTCTTCTGCAGTCTTAATCTCCGAAGTAATAGCTTCTAACTGAGCCCGTAATGCACTCACTCTGCCACTTTTATCAGATGAGGACTCTTTGGAAGGGGCTGTTGCTGCTTCTTCAGGTTTTTCCTGTTTCTCGGGTATCTCCTGTGAGCGGAAATCTTTTTCTGGAGCACCGGTCTCTTCAATCTTTAAAATATCTTTTTCAGATATCCCGAGTGAGCCTCCGCCGAAATAAATAGTGACCTTCCCTGCCTTTTTTTCAAATGAACTGACTCCTGATATAACAGAGCCGTTTTTGAGATATATCTTGTACGCTGCGTCAGAATAAACAGGGAGTAGAAGAATCAAAATAATTAAAAAAAGTTGTATCATTGTCCCCTCCTTAATTCATGTAAAAGGTTTTCAGCAACCTTTTTATTGAAACCTTTCATTTTTGCTATTTCTTCAATAGTTGCATTTCTTATAGCTTCTATACTACCAAAATGCCTCAAAAGGTCAAGCCTTCTCTTCTTTCCTATGCCAGAAATCTTTTCAAGAGGTGATTCCATAAGGTCTTTATCCCTTAACTTCCTGTGGTAACTGATAGCAAATCTGTGCACTTCATCCCGTATCTTTCTAAGGAGCAGAGATGATTGCCTTCCGTCATCAAGGAACACTGGGTCCCTGGATGTGGTGAGGTATACCCTGTCAGGGTTTTTTGCAATAGCAACAAGTATGGGGAGTTCACGAAATAATGCAGCATTGTTGTCTATAACTTTTTTTGCTACCTTGAGATGTCCTTTTCCTCCGTCAATAATAATAAGATCAGGCATAATGCCCTCAAGATTTTTAATAATTCTCCCGATTATCTCTTCCATCATCGAATAGTCATCAACTCCCTGCACTGTTTTTATCTTCAGCCTTCTGTATATATCCTTCTTGAATTCACCTGCTGACCAGAAGACGAACGCACCAACAGATTCACTCCCTGAGAGAGTAGATACATCAAAGGCACCTATGTCCTCAGGGAGTTTCTTCATCTGCAATCTTTCCTTAATCTCATTTAATAGACTATCAACCCTTGATTCTTTCTTGCCTTTTTGTGTCAGGTATGCATTCTCTGATGCCATATCAACAAGTTCTTTTTTCTTTCCTGTCTTTGGAGAAGATATCTTTATGCTTGTTCCTTTTTGCTGCCTAAGCCACTTTTCAAGCAATTTTGATTGCTCGGGTATCACAGGTGTGATTATTTCTGATGGAGGAATAATCTTTTTTGAATAAAGCTGTGTAATAAATGTATGGAATAATTCCCGGTCAGAAACATCTTTACTATTCTTAATCAAAAAGTCCTTTGACCCGATCATCATCCCGTTTCGAATGAAAAAGACCATAAATGACACAACGCCATCATCTCTATAAAACCCTATCACATCTATGTCACCGAGTTCAGGCGCAACTACCTTCTGTGATTCCCATGCCCTTTCGAGTGCCTTAATCCTATCCCTAATCGTCGCAGCCTCCTCGAACTTCATGCCATCTGAAAGCTTCATCATCTTTTTTTTGAGTCCCCCAATCAGCTCTTTTTTCTCTCCACTCAGGAAGAGCCTTATCTCCTCAACAAGTTTCAGATATTTTTCCCTGTTTATGAACCCGGCACATGGTGCAGGGCATCTTCCAATTTGATGCTGAATGCATGGTCGCAATGGTTCGTCGAATGAATAACGACAACCTCTTATCTGAAAGTTTCTTCTTATAAAGGCAAGGGTCTCCCACATGGAACCTGCAGGCACATAGGGACCAAAATATAATGCACCGTCTTTTTTAATCCTCCTTACTACTTCAAGCCTTGGCCATTTCTCATTCACCGTCAATGTTAAGTATGGATAATTTTTATCATCCCTGAGGATTATATTAAAGCGTGGTTTGTATTGTTTTATAAGGTTTGCTTCAAGTACGAATGCTTCGAGTTCATTCCCTGTGACAATATAAGAAAAATCCTTCACCTCTCTCATCATGGCTGCCTTACGAATATCGAGCTTTGATGATTTTTGAAAGTAACTCTTCAGACGATTCCTGAGGTTCTTTGCCTTTCCTACGTAAAGTA
>JBGPQS010000139.1:0-4107 GCA_041489235.1 Thermodesulfovibrionia bacterium | reverse complement strand
TTCAGGATGAAATCCGTGCGAAAATTGGCAAATGGGATTCTACACAGGCTTTGCGAAAATGGAGAGAAGCCCGTAGATGAAATTGCAGGGAAGATTAGTATATGTGGTAGATGCCTCTGTAGTTTTAAAATGGTATGCAAGAGACAAGGAGGAAGACCTTGAAAATGCGCTCAAGATTAGGGAGGATTTTAAAAACAGAACAACAGACCTGTTTGCACCTGAGCTTTTGATCTATGAGATTGCCAATGTTCTTCGGTACAAAGAGACATTAGAAGAAAAATTAATTTTAAATACAATTGTGAGCATCTATGAAATGAGAATTCTAAGACCTGTGAATCAGTATGTTATGGAAGAAGCTGTCAGAATAGCTCGTAAATATGATATCCCCGTTTATGATTCTACTTATATAAGTTTTGCAAAATATCTCGGTTGCCCTCTGATTACAGCAGACAGAAAACTTTTGCAAAAAACCAGGATGCTTTCTCATATTTTTTCTATAGATGAATATTGATTGAGAATAGTGAGAATAAGTAAACATAATCGTTGTATGCAGTGAAGGGCAGACATGCTGAAAAACCTTTTCAAAGCAACAATATTTTATTATGATACACATGAATGCAGTCATAACGTTACGTGTATTTTAAAGAAAGGCTGGCTGGCCAGTCCAAAGGACAATAAGGTGTTGCTGGAAAAGCTTTTATCAGCACATCTGCCCTTCAAAACGAGAAAATGGTAAATAATATTTATGCGGTAATTCTTGCAGGGGGGAGCGGGACGAGGTTCTGGCCTATAAGCAGAGAGTCGACTCCTAAGCAGCTTCTCCGTATATTTGGAGATTCCACAATGATCCAGCAGACGGTAATGAGGCTTAACAAGACTATACCTGTAAAAAATATCTGTGTGGTTACAGGTGAGAAATATGCTTATGATATAAAAAGGCAGCTCATTACGGTACTCGGGAATGACAGGTTTGGATTGCTCCTTGAGCCTGAAGGAAAGAATACAGCTCCTGCAATCGGCCTTGCAGCTATTCATATTAAAAAACATTCTCCAAAGGCAGTCATGGCTGTCATGCCATCAGACCATGTGATCTTGAACAACAATAAGTTTATAAGGATTCTCATAAAGGCTCAGGAGGCTGCATTAAAAGGCTACCTTACGACTATCGGCATCATTCCAAACAGGCCGGAAACAGGTTATGGATATATCAAAAGGGGGAAGGCGCTCACAGCCTCCAAGAAACTACCCTACTATGAAGTCGAGAATTTTATTGAAAAGCCAGATATCAGGAAGGCAGAAAGCTATTTAAAATCAGGTGGATATTTTTGGAATAGTGGAATATTTGTCTGGAGGGTTTCTGATATCCTGAGTCAGATTAAAGCACATCTGCCAGATCTCTATAAAGGACTTCTTAAAATAGAAAAAGCGATGGGAAGAAAAGATGAGGCTGAAGTGACAAGAAAAGTTTATTCATCGCTGAAGTCTGTGTCTATAGATTATGGGGTGATGGAGAAAGCAAAAAAGGTGGCCGTGGTGCCTGCAGCATTTGGCTGGAGTGATCTGGGAACATGGAGGGCTCTCGAAGATATTTCGATGAAGAACCAGGATGGCAATGTCCTTGCAGGTAATGTCATTGATATTGAGACGAGAAATTCCATTGTCTATGCGGGGAAAAGGCTTGTGGCAACTGTAGGTGTCGAAAATGTGGTGGTCGTGGATACCCCTGATGCCCTGTTGATATGCAGTAAGGATAAAACACAGGATGTGAAAAAAGTTGTTGATGAGCTGAAAAAAAAAGGGGCAGAAGAGTTAACCATCCACAGAACAGTTGAACGGCCATGGGGTTCTTATACAGTGCTCGAAACAGGAGAACGATACAAGATAAAGAGTGTGCTGATTAATCCCGGTGCAAAGCTGAGTATCCAGATGCACCATCACAGGAGCGAGCATTGGGTTGTGGTATCCGGAACCGCAAGGGTGACTATTGGTGAAAAGGTATATAATCTCCATCCAAATGAATCCACCTATGTACCCATTTCAACGAGACACAGACTTGAGAATCCGGGGAAGGTTCCGCTTCAGATCATCGAGGTGCAGAGTGGAGATTATCTTGAAGAGGATGATATAATACGTTTTTATGATGACTATGGAAGGCTGACTGATAATGAGCAATGAAAAGCATGATGTCATTGTAGTAGGCGCAGGACCGATTGGCAGTTATACTGCATATCAGTTAGCAAAAACCGGCCTAAATGTCGGGATATTTGAAAAAAATTTATCCATTGGTGAGGATGTAAATTGCACCGGTCTTATCAGTGAAGAATGTTTTAAACATTTTGATTTGCCACGTGAGGCAATACTCAGACAGGTAGATTCTATAAAGGCATACTCACCCTCCGGGAATTATATAAGATACCAATCTGCATCACCCCTCGCCTATATTGTCAACCGTAGTCTTTTTGACCAGGAGATGAACAGAATGGCGGTGAGGGAAGGGGTAACTACTTATTTAAATACAAGAGTAGAAGAGATCACTATTATGGATGATTCCTTTCATGTGAAGGTAAAAACAGGCGAAGAAGAAAATAAATTCAGCTCTAAGGTTGGGGTGATTGCTACCGGTTTTGATCTCAATTCTCTCAGAGAAGGAGTGACAAAGCCCGGAAAATATTTATACGGTGTACAAACCGACGCCAGGATAGAAGATATCAGTGATGTCGAGGTCTATTTCGGGAGAAATATCTCACCCGGGTCTTTTGCATGGGTTGTGCCAACACATAACAAAGAAGCAAAGATTGGACTTATTACGAAGAAAAATCCTTTAGACTATTTAAAAAACTTTATTGAGAATCCACTGATTTCGCATAGAGTGGATATGAGGAATAATCAGGTAAAGTGCAGCCCTATTCCATTCGGAGTGGCTCCGAAGAGTTATGCTGAGAGGCTTATAGTAGTAGGTGAGGCAGCAGGCCAGGTGAAGACTACAACGGGCGGGGGGATTTATTTCGGACTTCTTTGCTCAGAGATTGCAGTGAAGACTATTATGAATGCATTTGCAATGAAAGACTTCAGTGAAAAGGTTTTTAAAGAATATGAGATAAGCTGGAGAAACAGAATAGAGCCCGAGCTGAATGCAGGGATGCTGCTCAGAAATCTCTTTTCAAGGCTTTCTGACTATCAGATTAATCTCCTCGTTGACCTTGTAAAGAAAGACGGGTTTCTGCCAATTATAAAGAATTATAATTTTGACTGGCAGAAAGACCTTATCACCTCACTTTTACGGAATTTCTTTTCCAAAAGTATTTTTAAGAAGACACAGAGGACTTAGAAATAAGGTAAAGGTAAAGCATTCTCTCAACCTCTACCTTAGCTTCAGACTTAACCTTTACCTCTGCCTGATTGTTTGCTCAGGATTTTCGTCATCTCTTTATAAATGGCCCGACCGATTTTAATGCCCATATCGATAAATTCCGGCCCGTAAATCTTACCAGTCTGAGTTCTGAAGGTAGTCTTAATGCTCTCTATATATCTCATATTATCTATAAAGTTTTTGTGTAACATTTCCACCGGTATCTTCAGAGAATTGAGTATCAGCCATAACGTTGTGGTGAAGTTATCAGGTCCCCACCTAAACTTATCGGCATCATAGAGTGAGTCGCTGATGAGCTTGGCAATTTCGTTTTCAGGTTCAGGGAACTCTTTAAATGCCTCATGATTCCTGATGGCAGCAACGATATATTTTTTATATCGGTCTTCCATCTTGAAATCATTGAGTATCTTTTTTGCCTTATTGCTTCCCGCGATGGTGTGGTCTTTTTCTTTACGCTTTATATCGTGAAGTAACCCTGCTATCTGTGCATACACGATAAGCTCACTTATTAACCTGCCCTCTATGTGGTGTGTCCTGCCCTCGACTTGGATGACAGACCCTGCATCAAGTGCAACTGCCTCTGCATGGGAGACGCCATGTCCGGAGTCCATGGATGCTTCATCCAGATAAGTGAAACATTTTCTTAACAGGGCATTTGTTTTCAAGGATTCAATGGATCTCTCTGTTTCGCCTCTGTAATCGATATAAAAAGATGGGATACCGAGCATTTCTGCTGT
>JBGPQS010000138.1:0-4109 GCA_041489235.1 Thermodesulfovibrionia bacterium | reverse complement strand
TTGACACAAGATCAGCACCATCGTCCATTGTAATATGAGGCTTTAATGACAGGGCATTATTAATATGCCTGTAATACGTCCTATTGTCCTCTCCTTTTATTGCAAAGACTGATATGCTGGAAAATCTTACAAGTGAAGCAGTAACATCATCCTGCGTACTTAAAGGGTTAGAAGCACAGAGAACTACCTCTGCACCACCAGCCTTTAGGGTCTCTGCAAGATTCGCTGTCTCTGTTGTCACATGAAGACAGGCAGATATCCTGAGTCCCTTCAGGGGTTTTTCTTTGCTAAAACGTTTTGCGATACTCTTTAATACAGGCATCTCCTGAGCAGCCCATTCTGTCCTCAGCTTACCTTTTTTCGCTAAATTGATATCCTTAATGTCATGTTTTATCATCCCGCCTCCAAAATAGGGTTATAGTTTCGCTTCCTTCTTCAAGGTACCTGCCATATCTGTTTTCTCCCATGTGAAGTCAGGATCAGTCCTTCCAAAATGACCGTAGACAGCTGTCTTTTTGAATATAGGCCTCCTTAGATTGAGGGTATCAATCATGCCTTTTGGTGTAAGGTCGAAGTTCTTCCTTATAATCCTTACTATCTGCTCTGATGGTATCTTCCCTGTTCCAAATGTATCAGCAAGCACTGATACTGGTTCAGGTACGCCAATGGCATATGCCATTTGGAGTTCAACTCTCTCCGCTATCCCTGCTGCAATAATATTTTTTGCGATATATCTCGCCATATAAGAACCTGACCTGTCTACCTTTGTGGGATCCTTTCCGGAAAAAGAACCACCGCCATGTCTTCCAACTCCGCCATAACTATCAACGATAATCTTTCTGCCAGTAAGCCCTGTATCACCCATTGGCCCCCCAACAACAAAACGGCCAGTTGGATTTACGTAATATTTCACATGCTCTTCGTCGAGAATATCTTCAGGGAGTGTAGGCTTAATCACCCTCTCAACAATGTCCTCCTCTACCTCTTTAAGTGTCACTTGCGGGCTATGCTGTGCAGAAATAACAATGCTGTCTATTCTAAAAGGCTTGCCGTCCCTGTATTCAACAGTTACCTGTGTCTTCCCATCCGGCCTTAAATAGCTGAGAATATCTTTCTTTCTGACCTCAGCAAGTCTCATAGCAAGCTTATGGGCAAGTAAGATCGGAAGGGGCATTAATTCTTCGGTTTCGTTACAGGCGAATCCGAACATCAAACCCTGATCACCAGCACCCCCTACATCAACACCCATGGCGATATCAGCGGACTGTTCATGAATTGATGTGATGACTGCACAGGTCTCATAATCGAAGCCATATTTGGCCCTCGTGTAACCAATCTCTCTTATCGTCGCTCTCACAATATCGGGTATTTCAACATAACAGCTTGTGGTGATCTCACCAGCCACAAACGCCAGGCCTGTTGTGACAAGTGTCTCACATGCAACTCTGGCAGTTGTATCCTTTGCAAGTATCGCATCGAGTATTGCATCAGAAATCTGATCCGCTATTTTATCAGGATGACCTTCTGTCACCGACTCCGAGGTAAAGAAATAATTTTTTTCTGGCATCTTTCACCTCCTGTAAATAATCACAAATCTTAATATTTTATCATACTTGTCCAAAATATCGTATGAAGATGTTGACCAACAAAAATCCTAATACAAACCGCATATTATTTCCCTCTCTTCCATATCAACCTTATCAATCCTCACCTTCACTTCCTTTCCTAAATTGAACACACGGCCTTTGTTTCTTCCTATAAGAGACAGGGTTCTTTCATTATACTGATAAAAGTCATCTGTCATGTAGGATACATGAATAAATCCTTCTACATAGAAATCTTTTAACCTGATCTTAAGGCCATGGGGAGTCACGCTTATTACCCTGCTTTCATATTCTTCACCCACTTTATCCTTCATGAACCAGACTCTCATTGCGTCAACCGCTTCCTTTTCAGCCTTATCTGCACGGCGTTCCATCCTGATTGAATGAAAGGCTATAGTATGAAGAAGACCTTCAAGTTCCTTACTCTCTTTATTTGATACCTGTCTTTTTAATAAGGCCTTCCTGAGTATTCTGTGCACTACAAGATCAGGATATCTTCTGATAGGGGATGTGAAATGGGCATAGCATTTTGAGGCAAGGCCAAAATGCCCAACATTTATTGGAGAATATCTTGCCTGTTTAAGGCTCCTTAAGACCATATAATTGATAATCTCCTCTCCAGGTGTTCCCTTTATTTCAATTAACAATTTTGAGAAGTCCGCTGGCTTCAATGATTTTTTCCGTAGCTTTACCAACGGCTTTATGAACTTCATTATTTCATCCAGTTTCATCGGATCAGGTTCTTCATGAATTCTGTATAGGCACGGAAAACCCGTTGATTGTAAATATTCTGCCACAGCCTCGTTGGCAGCAATCATAAATTCCTCTATTATTATGTGTGCTATGTTCCTCTCTGCTCTTACAATAGCTTCCGGTCGTCCCTGTAAATCCAGCAATACTTCTGGCTCTGGAAGGTCAAAATCAAGACTTCCTCTTTTAAGTCTTCTGCTCCTCAGAATATTACTTAATTCATTCATCAATTCGAAATCCTGAAGAAGATAATCATACCTTGCCCTTTCATTACGATCATAATCTATAAGTATCTTTCTCACAGATGTATACGTCATCCTCTCATCACTTTTTATCATGCTGGGATAAAATTTTGTCGTAAGCCTTTCTCCTTTTCTATCAAAATCTATTTCCACACTAAGGGAAAGTCTCTCAACCTTTGGTTTAAGACTGCATAAATCCTCTGACAGCTCTTTTGGAAGCATGGGGATAACCTTATCAGGAAAATATATACTTGTTCCCCTCTTTCTTGCTTCCTTATCTATCGCTGAGTCCCAACCAACATAAAAACCCACATCTGCAATATGTACCCATAATCTATACCCGTGTTCAAATAGTTTGATAGAAATGGCATCATCAAAGTCCTTTGCACGCTCTCCATCAATTGTCACGGTCGAAAGGTTACTGAGGTCCTTTCTCTTTAATTTAGTATCCTGTACTATTTTCTGATAAGAAAGTTTTGTGTCGTCATGGACATTCTTTGGAAATCTCTGTGGAAGGTTGAACTCTTCTATAATAGCCTCTACTTCTGATCTCGGATCTTCAGGTCTTTTCAATATCTTTATGACTTTACCCGAAGGAAGTCTATTATCCGTTGGATAGCTTATTATCTCCGCAACAATAGTATCACCATGCCTCGCCCCTCCCCTATCTTTAGGAGCTATATAAAGATCAAAGGAAAAAGCCTTATTTCTTGGCCTTACATAACATGCTGTTTTTGTCACATCTAATATTCCTGTTATTCTTGTATTTGCTCTTTCAAGAATTCTTATAATTCTCCCTTCTCGTTTATGCCAGTTTTCAATTCTACTCATAACCCTGTCATTGTCCATTGCACCGAGGGTCCAGCGGGAAGGAATAAAAATATCTCTCTCTCCAGGTTTTCCAGATATTACAAAACCATAGCCATCTCTGTGGGCCTCAAAATATCCAGTAACAAGGTTCATCTCCTCTGAAGGGCCATAGAGTCCTTTACGGGTAATGACAATTTGTCCATTTTTTACCATCTCTCTTAAAAGATGCTTAAGCGCCCTTCTATCAGAATGGCTGAGTCTCATTGTGGAGACAATTTCGCTGAAACCGAGAGGTCTGATTGTTTTTTCTTTAAAGAACTGAAGAATGGATTCTTTATTCACCATGTACTATTTTAAATATTTGTCATGAAAATGCGAAGAATAAAAAAAATCGGGCAGGCATCAGGTTTTACGAATTTTGAGGTCTCTTAATGGCATCTGCAACCTTTGCCACCCTTACCATCTCTTTTACGTCATGGACCCTTACTATATTTGCACCATTTACTATAGAGAGCGCAATTGCTGCTGCAGTGCCTTCAAGCCTTTCTGTTACTGGTACATCTCCAAGGATTTTACCGATGAATGCTTTTCTCGATGGACCAATGAGTATTGGTTTTTCTAAAAGGGTAAATTCGTAAAGATTTTTAATGATCTCAAGGTTGTGGTTAAAGGTCTTCCCAAAGCCTATGCCCGGGTCTATTAT
>JBGPQS010000137.1:0-4177 GCA_041489235.1 Thermodesulfovibrionia bacterium | reverse complement strand
TACTCTGGAAGACCAGTTGAATATAGAACCCGGGACGGAAGAGGTGTTTATCGTGCCGAACCAGAACCAATTGATGAGAGTACAAGATGCAGGAAAGTCCATGAACGGGCATGGGAAGATGGGAACCTTGTAAAGGATCAGGTAAAGGAAATTTGTGAAGGTGAGAAATACGAGCGGAGATATTAAACGTTAGTAAAATTTCTAATTTTAATTTCTTTACAAAATACAAAATAGGGGCGCATCTTTATGCGTCCTTTTTTTATTGTTTTTGCAATCCTCTTCCCCTCCATACCATATAAATAGCAGGGTAGATTATCAGTGTAAGGATTGTGGAGGTTATAACTCCACCTATCATTGGTGCGGCAATTCTTTGCATTACATCAGCACCGGTTCCGTGGCTGAACATAATAGGAACGAGGCCAGCAAGAATAACACTGACGGTCATAATTTTTGGTCTTAACCTTTTCACCGCACCATACATTATGGCATCTCTTAAATCGCTGAGATTATTCAGTTTCCCCTCTCTCTTCCACTGGTCATAAGCAAGTTCGAGGTAAAGGAGCATTATAACCCCTGTTTCTGCAGCAAGCCCTGCAAGGGCGATAATTCCGACCCATACTGCAATGCTTATATTGTAATTGAGGATGTAGAGAAGCCAGAAGGAGCCTACCAGAGAGAACGGAAGCGCTGAAAGGACTATCATTGTTTTTACGATGGATTTTGTATTGAAATAGATGAGCACAAAGATGATGAGTATTGTGAGGGGAATAACGAGTCTCAGTCTCTCATGGGTCTTCACGAGATATTCATATTCACCACTCCACTGAAGACGATAACCCTCGGGAATCTTCAAAGAGGCGACGCTTTTTTTTGCCTCTTCCACATATCCGCCTACGTCCTTTCCTGAAAAGTCTATAAAGACATAGGATGCCAGAAGCCCTTCTTCACTCTTTATGGCTGTCGGCCCTTTGACAATCTTTATATCCGCCAGCTCACCCATAGGGACTCGAAGAGATTGAGGATTGCGAGTAAGAAGTTGTGGAATTGCATTCTGAACTCCTTTGCCTAAGGCAGACGAACTCATTGACTCTCCTAACTGAGCGCTTCCCATCATAACAGGAACAAGCACCCTCTTGAGTTTTTCCAGATCATTTCTCAGCTCCCTCGCATATCTGATGTTGACCGGATATCTCTCTCTTCCTTCAACAGTTGTGGTAAGATTCATTCCCCCTATAGACGACTCTATTATCTCCTGGACGTCATCAACGGTCAGACCATAACGTGCTGCTTCCTCACGTTTTACATTGATGTCAAGGAAATAACCTGTAGTCACCCTTTCTGCATAGGCGCTTCTCGTGCCTGGAATTTGCCTTATGTGGTGTTCTATCTCCAGGCCTAATCTTTCGATTTCATTAATATTTGGACCCAGAATCTTAATCCCCACAGGAGTCCTTATACCTGTGGCGAGCATATCGATACGGGCTTTTATTGGCATGGTAAAGGAATTTGCAACTCCCGGTATGGTTAAAGCGTCGTTCATCTCATCTTTAAGCTTTTCAACTGTCATGCCCTGTCTCCATTTGGATTCTGGTTTGAGGTTTATAACTGTCTCGAACATCTCAAGGGGTGCAGGGTCTGTAGCTGTCTCTGCCCGTCCAGCCTTTCCGAAGACCTGTTCCACCTCAGGAATCTTCATTAATATTTTATCCTGTATTTGAAGGAGTTTTGAGACCTCAGTTATAGATGCAGCCGGTAAAGTCATCGGCATATAAAACAGTGAACCTTCATAGAGTGGCGGCATGAATTCTGAACCGATTTTTATGAAAGGGAAAAAGGTCAATGCCATGCTGATTAACGAAAGGATTATGACTGTCTTTCTAAACTTCAGGGTAATCCTTACTATTGGCTCATAGATTTTGTGAAGGACTATGCCGATAGGATTTTTCCCCTCGGGCCTTATCTTCCCGCGGATGAACAGGGTCATTAAGACGGGAGTTAGGGTTATCGCGAGGAATGATGAAAAGAGCATGGCAAATGTCTTTGTATATGCCAGGGGTTTAAAGAGTCTTCCTGCCTGAGCCTGGAGGGTAAATACCGGAAGGAATCCAACAGTAATCACAAGGAGGGAGAAGAAAAGAGCTGGCCCTACTTCTTTTGCAGCATTAATAATTACATCAATTTTACTCCCCTGTCGTCCATGTACCTCCCACTCTTCAAGTCTTTTGTGCGCATTTTCAACCATTATTATTGAGGCATCTACCATTGCTCCGATGGCAATGGCAATACCGCTCAAACTCATAATATTTGAAGTAACTTTCAGATAATACATGCATATGAAAGAGATGATAATGGCAACGGGTAGTGTGAGGATAACGACAAGGGCACTGGGCAGATGAAATAAAAAAACAATACATACTACACTTACAATTAATGAGAGGTATATGATTTCATGTGTAAGATAATTAATGGAGCGTTGTATAAGATCTGACCTATCGTAGGTTATAACAATCTTTACACCTTTCGGAAGGCTCGGTTCAATATCCTTTTTGAGTTTCTCCTTAACCCTCTCTATGACATTGAGGACATTCTCACCGAATCTCACGACGACAATGCCTCCTGCCACTTCTCCTTTTCCGTTAAGGTCTGCGAGTCCTCTCCTTATCTCGGGTCCAAGCTGTATGTATGCTATATTTTTTAAGAAAATAGGAGTTCCTGCACCGTCCGTACCAACAGGAATGTTTTCAATGTCTTTAAGGGTTTTAATATACCCCCTTCCTCTTATCATGTATTCAATGCCGGAGAATTCTATAACTCTTCCTTCAACGTCCTTATTACTCTTCCTTACCGCCTCCATTACCTTTGTTATGGGGATGTTGAAAGCAGAGAGACGATTTGGGTCTATGGTTATTTGATACTGTCTGACAAAACCTCCGATGCTTGCAACTTGTGAAACCCCCTGGACGCTTTCAAGGGCGAGTTTAATGCTCCAATCCTGAATGGAGCGGAGTTCGGCAAGATTATATTTGCCTGTCTCATCTATTACTGCGTAGGAGAACCCCCATCCAAGACTGGTCGCATCAGGTCCGAGAACCGGATTAACGTCAGCAGGAATCCTGTTTTTTACCACCTGGAGATATTCGAGTATCCTGCTCCTCGCCCAGTAGATATCCGTCCCTTCTTCGAAGATGATATAAATGAAGGAACTCCCGAGATAGGAAAATCCTCTCACTGCCTGTACCTTTGGTGCTGCGAGAAGTGTTGATGTTATCGGATAGGTAATCTGGTCTTCCACGAGGTCTGGGCTTCTTCCAGGCCATTCAGTAAAGATAATAACCTGCGTATCGCTTAAATCAGGTATAGCATCCAGCGGGGTATTTTTCAATGCCCAGTATCCCCATGCGATTAAAAACGATACCAACAAAAATATGATGAATTTATTTCTGGCACTATATTCAATGATCTTTGCAATCATGGCTACTTCTCTGATAGCAGAGGACAGGGCAGTTGTGCCTCAAGTTCAATTAATCGAAAAGGATGCTGGCTTTCTCTGGCATACATTGTCAACATTCTTGTTTATTTTAGTGTTTATGACCACCTAAAGGTTTTACGCCTTTCAACTGTGCCTCGGAATCAATGAGGAATGTGGCTGATGAAGCAACTTTTTCCCCGGCTTTTAAACCCATTAATACTTCTCTTAACCCCTCTACCCTTACACCAAGCATAACCTCCCTTGGTTCAAAATATCCTTCTCCTTTGTCAACATAAACAATCTGTCTCGTTCCAGTGTCAATTACTGCATCGTCCGGAATAGCGAGTTTTTTCCCAAGGGAAATCTTTAACTCTACAGTAGTGAACATTTGTGGCTTAAGCTGGCCACCAGGATTGGAAAGTGTGAAGCGCACCTTTGCAGTCCGGGTCTCGCCTGAAAGAGAGGGGTAGACATATTCAATCTTTGATAAAAATTCTTTACCCGGGAAATAACTTAGAGAAATCACTGCAGTTTCACCAACCTTTATTAAGGGCAACTCATACTCATATATATCTGATATGATCCAGACAGTAGAGAGATCTGCAACATCGAAGAGTTTTTCTCCGGGCATAACGCGCATTCCCTGTATCACCATTTTTTGAACTACGTAGCCATTCACCGGGCTGTAGATAGTGAGCGTCCTTATGG
>JBGPQS010000136.1:0-4190 GCA_041489235.1 Thermodesulfovibrionia bacterium | reverse complement strand
TTATCCTTTAAAACCACTGTGTTGTCAAGTAAATATCAATAATCAAGTCTGATACTGGTTACAGCCCATTCTGGGCTGCTGTTAGGTTAGCGTTTCTGTTTCATTTGTCCGCCGCCCATGCCGGGCATTGCAGGCATGTCCATCTTTTTGTATCCTGCAGGGAGTTCGAATACTGAATCAGTAACACCGCCCGTCTTAATGTTCTTCCAGACGGTCGTCATCCCCTTGTCTTTAGACTCGTATTTCACCGGGAAGTTGCCCAGGTCAGTTGCCTCCCAGATATATCCTGATTTTTCTTTTTTGCCGTCTGTAGTTATCGTCAGATGATATTTCTTTGTTGGGTGCTTATCAACAACCTCATTTGCAATGAACTCCTTGTCCGTCTTGATATTCGGATCATGGAGCTTTGACTGTATATCCTGCTTGCTCATATCAAGCTGGATCTCCATATAGGTCTTGCTGTCAACCATCAGCATCCATATGACCTTCTTGTCAGGCCTTATGATATTAATGGATTTGTGCCCCTGAGTGTTTCTCTCCATCCTCATTTTCGTATCCTTAAAAAAAATCTTTGAGGTAAAAGAACCCTGTGCTGTCGTGGTCTCCATATCAGCCGAATAGTTTTTGAAGGTGCCCGGATCAGCTCCAAACGCCGTAACGGCAAATAAAGAAAACACAAAGATACTCACTACATGGACCACTGCTCTTTTCATCATACAGTCTCCTTTCAAATATCCCAGAATGCTCATTCCGGGCTGTCTTGTTTATTTATAGCCACAATTATTCAGCATTATTTTCGCTCTCCAAAACAAATCTTGCTATAAAATAGATAAAGCAATAACACTTGTCAATAGGTAATGCTCTAATGGGGTAAGTATATCCAACCATGCGTTTGAGATTCTTCACCTCTTTTAGAACATCGGCAGAAGAAAGGGTTTGAGTTTGGTATTTTTACATGTTATATTACAAAATGTTCAAGGAGGTCGTGAGTTAATGCTTATTGTCCAGAAATATGGCGGCACATCCGTGGGAAGCATAGACAGAATAAAGGCTGTTGCTGAACGAGTGGTAAAAGCACGGAGAGCAGGTAATAATGTTGTCGTTGTTGTCTCTGCAATGGCTGGGGAGACAGATAAACTTATAGGTCTTGCAAATCAGATATCTCCGAATCCTGATGAGCGAGAGATGGATCTCCTGCTCTCATCCGGGGAACGGATAAGCTCTGCGCTTACTGCGATTGCAATTAGTGAACTCGGCTTTAAGTCAATCTCTCTCACAGGGAGACAGGTTGGGATTATCACCGATGAGGCCCACACAAAAGCGAAGATTGAGCGGATAACTGCAGAGAGAGTAAAAGAGGCTATAGATGACGGAATAATACCTGTAATCGCAGGGTTCCAAGGTGTCACAGAGACCTCTGAAGTTACTACCCTTGGCCGTGGCGGTTCTGACCTCACCGCAGTTGCTGTTGCAGCAGCACTTAACGCAAATGTGTGTGAAATTTATACTGATGTTGATGGCGTTTATACAACAGACCCGGGCATTGTGCCTGATGCGAGGAAACTTGACAAGATTGCTTACGATGAGATGCTCGAACTTGCAAGCCTCGGCGCAAAGGTACTTCAGACAAGGTCTGTTGAATTTGCAAAAAAATATGATGTTCCCGTATTAGTAAGGTCAAGTTTTAATAATAATCCTGGTACACTTGTGATGAAGGAGGATAAGGAAATGGAACAAGTTGCGGTCTCAGGCGTTGCCTATGATAAAAATCAGGCAAAAATAACGGTAATCGCAGTCCATGACAGGCCAGGTGTTGCAGCAAAACTTTTCAATGCAATTGCTGATGCGAACATTGTTGTTGATATGATTGTTCAGAATGTAAGCAGTGATGGAAAGGCTACTGATATATCTTTCACCGTCCCTAAGACAGACAGCAAAAAGGCATTTAAGATTACCGAGGGGATTGCTGCTGAACTCGGCTCCAAAGGTGTATATCTCAGGGAAGATATCGCAAAGGTTTCTATTGTTGGTGTGGGCATGAGAACCCATTCAGGTGTTGCAGCAAAGATGTTTGAAACACTCGCAAAGCATGGCATAAACATCATAATGATAAGTACCTCTGAGATAAAGGTTTCCTGCATTATTAATGCAAAATTTACAGAGCTTGCTGTTAGAGTATTACATGATTCTTTTGAGATGGGAGAAGGCAAAAAAGAAAAGATAAAACCGAAACGTAAAATCACCTTGAAGAAAAAATAATCTGAGATAAGGCTAAAATATACCTATGCGACAAATTGAGATATATGATACCACATTAAGGGATGGAGCCCAGACAGAAGAGATTGCATTTTCTGTTGAGGATAAACTCCGTATCACGGCAAAGCTTGACGAGCTTGGGGTACATTATATTGAAGGGGGCTGGCCCGGCGCTAACCCAAAGGATATTGACTATTTTAAAAAAGTAAGGGCTCTGAAACTAAAAAAATCAAAGATTGTTGCATTCGGGAGCACTCACAGGCCAAAACACAAGGTTCATGAAGATACGCTGATAAAGGCGCTCCTCGATTCAAAGGCAAAGATTATCACTATATATGGAAAAACCTGGGACTTTCATGTAAAAGAGGCATTAAAGATACCGCTCGATGAGAATCTCGATATCATACATAACTCGGTCGCTTATCTTAAGAAACACGTTGAAAAGGTCATTTTTGATGCAGAACATTTTTTTGATGGGTATAAGAGTAATCCCAAATTTGCAATAAAATGCCTTCTCGCTGCAGAGTCTGCAGGTGCAGATTGTATTGTGTTATGTGACACAAACGGAGGATCACTTCCTGTCGAGGTGAAAAATATTGTAAGTAATGTGGGAAAAAGTATCCGTAAACCTCTGGGTATCCATGCACATAATGATTCGGATTGTGCTGTTGCAAACTCAGTAGTTGCAATCGAAAGTGGTGTATCACAAGTTCAGGGGACAATTAATGGTCTTGGTGAGAGATGTGGCAATGCAAACCTGTGTTCAGTGATTCCAAACCTTCAGATAAAACGCGGAATGAGCTGCATCAGTGCCGAACAACTCCGAAGGCTGAGGGATGTATCACGGTTTGTGAATGAGATCGCAAATCTCAGGCATTTTAAAAGACAGCCCTTTGTCGGAGATAGTGCTTTTGCGCATAAAGCCGGCATGCATGTAAGCGCAGTAAGAAAAAAACCTGAGACTTATGAACACCTAAGACCTGAACTTGTAGGCAATTCTCAGAGAGTTTTAATATCAGACCTTGCAGGGAAGAGTAATATTTTGAGAAAAGCAGAGGAATTCGGAATCCGGCTTGACCCTGATTCTCCTCAGTTACAGGATATAGTCACTACCCTAAAGAATCTTGAGAATGAAGGATTTCAGTTTGAAGCAGCAGAGGCATCGTTTGAGCTCCTGATGAAGAAGTCCCTTGGCCTCCACAAGAGGTTCTTTGACCTGATAGGGTTCAGGGTTATTGTTGAGAAAAGAGAAGGTGACAAAGAACCCATCAACGAGGTTACCATAATGGTAAAGGTAAGTGGTCACACCGAACATACTGCAGCAACTGGAAATGGGCCTGTGAATGCAATAGACAATGCCCTGAGAAAAGCGCTCGATAAATTCTATCCCGAGCTTAAAAATGTAAAGCTCCACGACTATAAAGTCAGAGTCCTTACCGCAGGCATAGGCACTGCTGCAAAGGTAAGAGTGCTTATTGAATCTGGTGATGAAACGAAGCGGTGGGGTACTGTAGGAGTATCAGAGAATATCATCGAGGCATCCTATCAGGCACTTGTCGACAGTATAGAATACAAACTACTTAAAGATGGGCGATAAACAATCTCATATTTCATGACATCAAGTTGCTGTTCATAGTGATATTATTTAACTTTGCACAAATGCACAATTTTTCTTTCCGGATATAATTTCAATGTGATGATCACTCAAAGGAGGAAATTTATGGATATAAATCTAAAGAAAAAATTTATTGAGCAATTGCATAGGCTTGAGAACATGGAGGAAAGTTTTCTCGTCACATCTTCCTGGAATAAAGTGGAAAAGAGAATCAGTTCCAGTTTTAAAGAGACTAAAGACTCATAATGAGACAAATTATTATGTATTGACAACGGTATTTTTAACCAATATAATTAGTTTGTGATTTGGATGAAAGAGT
>JBGPQS010000135.1:0-4190 GCA_041489235.1 Thermodesulfovibrionia bacterium | reverse complement strand
TTTATCACCCTTAAAAAGAGATTGGTGGGTATGCATACCACTTCCATTCTGTCCAAATATGGGTTTTGGCATAAAGGTAGCATAGACATTGTATTGCTTGGCGATTTCCTTCACCGCTATTCTATGAGTCATTACTATATCTGCCATTGTTAATGCATCTTCAAATCTTAAATCTATTTCATGCTGGGAATGGGCAACCTCATGATGAGAATACTCCACTTTTATGCCCATGGATTCCAGAGCAAGAATAGTATCACGCCGTAGATCCTCAGCAGCATCCATGGGATAATCAAAATAACCACCTTCATCAAGGGTCTCTGTACCTTTATCAGATTTGAAATAGAAATATTCAAGTTCAGGACCGAGATAAAAAGTAAACCCTTTCTTTTTTGCCTTTTCAAGATTCACCTTAAGGATATATCTCGGGTCTCCCTTATATGGAGTACCATCCGGTTCATAGATGTCGCAGAACATCCTTGCGACAGCTTTCTCCTTGGGTCTCCACGGGAGAAGAGCAAAAGTAGTGGGGTCTGGCCTTGCGATCATGTCACTTTCATCAATCCTTGCAAAGCCTTTAATTGACGAACCGTCAAAGCCCATCCCCTCGTCAAATGCGTACCCAAGTTCCTCAACGGGAACAGCAAAACTCTTTAGCTGGCCATGAATATCGGCAAACCATAGCCTGATAAACTTCACATTATGCTTCTTTACTAAATCCATAACGTCTTTCTTGTCTCTTAATTTCTCCATTTTCAAATCCTCCTTTAAGGTTTTCTATTCGTTGCTGAAAAATTCAGCTATCTTCTCTTCTAAAATTTATACAGCTGCCTCTCCACGCTCTCCAGTTCTTATCCTTATGACATCCTCAAGAGAGTAAAGAAATATCTTCCCATCGCCAATATTTCCAGTTTTTGCCTTTTCAATAATTGTGGATATCACTTTATCTATTATGGAATCAGGTACAACTATCTCTATTTTTATTTTGGGCAGAAAGTTTACCTCATACTCAGCTCCTCTATAGACCTCCACATGCCCTTTTTGTCTCCCAAATCCCTTTACTTCTGTAATAGTCATTCCCTGAATACCAATCGCATTTAGTGCGTTCTTTACCTCATCAAGCTTAAATGGTTTTATTATCGCTTCTATTTTTTTCATGCTACCTCCTTACTGAGAGATACTATTAAATTTTCCTTGAAAATGACGCAAATCAAAACGTATACCCACTTTCACCATGTTGAGATATATCGAGACCAGCTACCTCGGAATCATGATCAACCCTTAATCCAACTATTTTATCAAGAATCTTTAAAATAATTGCTGTCATGATAAATGAATACAATGCTATAACTAATATCGCAATACTTTGGGACATTAACATCTCATAATCGCCAAAAAATAATCCATTAGCCCCCGATGGATTAATGAGTTTCTGAGCAAAGAGACCTGTACAAAAAATTCCTGTCATTCCTCCGATTCCGTGCACACCGAAGGCATCAAGAGAATCGTCATAACCAAATCGGCTTTTCATATTTAATGCAAGGTAACAGAAAGAGCCGGCAACGAGACCTATGATCAACGCAGACATCGGCCCCACAAAACCAGAAGCCGGCGTTATTGTTGCAAGTCCAGCAATTGAACCAGTTGCTGCACCAAACATTGTGGGCTTTCCCCTGTGTAGCCATTCTATAATGACCCAAATAAGTGTCGCTGCAACAGCAGACGTATGAGTCACTACAAATGCCATCGCACTCAATGCCCCTGCAGAAAGCGCGCTCCCCGCATTAAAACCGAACCACCCGAACCATAGTAGTCCTGCACCAAGCACAGTCATTGGGAGGTTATGAGGTGCAATTGCTTCTTGCATATAACCTTTCCTTTTACCAATAATAACCGCGGCTGCGAGTGCAGATATGCCTGATGAGAGATGCACCACAAGACCACCGGCAAAATCTAACACACCCATGTTTTTCAGCCATCCACCATTTCCCCATACCCAATGGGCAATAGGATCATAAACAATTGTGGACCAAAGAAATATAAATAAAAAGAATGCAGAAAATTTCATCCTTTCTGCAAAGGCACCGGTAATTAATGCAGGTGTTATCACAGCAAACATGGCTTGAAATATCATAAATGCAATATGTGGAACAGTAGGGGCATAATCAGGATTGGGATCAAGACCAACCCCACTTAATCCTATCCAGCTGAGGTTACCGATTATTCCCCTCACGTCAGGACCAAAAGCAAGACTGTAACCAAATAGTATCCATTGAACGCTAATGAGTGCTATTGCAACAAAACTCTGCATAATAGTTCCGAGGACATTCTTCCCTCGAACCATTCCTCCATAAAACAAGGCAAGTCCTGGAGTCATGAGCATGACCAGGGCGGCAGACATAAGGACAAAGGCTGTATCCCCTGCATCTACTTTAGGAGTCTGGGCATAAGCATGCACAGGAATGCAAAGTCCACTTAAGAAAATACCAAGTATGCTCATCTTCCTTTTCATTTATTACCTCCACACACTCTTTTATCTTTAAGAGGAACAAAAAGCATGCCAGAAGAGAACTGCTTGATTTTCATAAGAAAAATTAAAGCGACGCACAGGTAGTCATACAAAATTGTAGGACGAATAGTAATATATATGTATATGCCCTGAAAAACAGGGGAAGTACCATCTCCTACATTTTTGTCTGTCCTACATTTTTGTAGAAAATGGCATTTCTTCGTTAAATCGCTGATTCTCCTTTCTCTCCTGTCCGTATCCTGATAACCTCATCTATAGTGAATATGAAGATTTTACCATCTCCGATATTCCCTGTTTTTGCCTTTTCAATGATCGTAGATACTACCTTCTCTGACATACTATCAGGAATAACAATATCTATCTGTACCTTTGGGATAAAGGTTATCTCATACTCCTTACCCCTATAGACTTCCATATGCCCCTTTTGTCTTCCAAATCCCTTCACCTCGGTAACAGTCATACCCTGAACACCAATGGCATTCAATGCATCCTTCACGTCATCAAGCTTAAAGGGTTTTATAATCGCTTCTACCTTTTTCATATCTCACCTCTTTTTTAAAAGCCGTATGCCTTCTCTCCATGCTGGCTTTCGTCAAGTCCACTAATTTCATGTTCTTCTTCAACTCTCAGCCCGATAAACGCCTTGATGAGGAAAAAGATTATCAAGGTTATTACGGCATCATAGATCATGGTGACGCCAACAGCCGCAAGCTGGATGAGAAGCTGACCAGGGTTACCATAGAGAAGGCCTTTACCCGCTTCATTTATCGTCGGATCTGCAAATATTCCGGTAAGAATTGCTCCTAACGTTCCAGCCACCCCGTGGATACCAAAGGCATCAAGGGAATCATCATAACCAAGCTTTGGCTTGATGAATGCAACTGCAAAATAGGGAATTATACCCGCTAAGATTCCTATAACAAAAGCTCCTTTTATATTTACAAACCCTGCAGCTGGCGTTATAGCCACCAGACCTGCGACTGCACCTGATGCGAGCCCGAGTACAGTTGGTTTTTTGGTATGCAGCCATTCAGTGAACATCCATGATATTGCCGCGAGTGCAGCAGCTGTATTGGTGTTTATTAAAGCTGCACCTGCAATACCGTTTGCAGCTACTGCAGAGCCTGCATTAAATCCAAACCAGCCAAACCACAGAAGACCAGCACCTGTTACAACCAGCGTTAAATTACTTGGTTTAAGAGACACTTCGCGCCTTTTGCCAAGAACTAATGCACCTACAAGAGCAGCGATGCCTGCATTGACATGTACTACTGTTCCACCTGCAAAGTCCAGCGCACCTAACTTTGCGAGAAAACCGCCTCCCCAGACCCAGTGGGCTATAGGGATATATACAAAGGTCATCCATAAGATTGAGAAAAGAACCCATGCTGAGAATTTCATCCTTTCAATATAGGCGCCACTTGCAAGGGCAACAGCTATTGCTGCAAAGGTAAGCTGGTAGACAACATATACATATTCAGGAATTGTCTTTGCAAGGTCGTTAATACTGTTGACACCAATACCTGAAAGAAGAAACTTTTCTGCGCTCCCTATGATTCCCCTCACATCAGTTCCAAAAGTAAAGGTGTATCCGTAGATAACCCACAGAACACTCACAATGCAGTATGTGACAAAAGACATTGCCATCGTGTTCAGAGAGTCT
>JBGPQS010000134.1:0-4194 GCA_041489235.1 Thermodesulfovibrionia bacterium | reverse complement strand
GTTGGTGCGCGGGCTCTTTACACGATAGATGCCTGGAAACTGGGAGGAGAATTTGCACATCAATTTGGCGAATATGACGGAGGAAGAGACAGAACGGGTAACGGAGGATATGTCTTTGTGAACCGGACATTTAAAGATACACCCTTGAAACCTACATTTGAGTTACGGTATGTCTATTTATCAGGTGATGACCCCAACACATCAAAACATGAAGGATGGGATCCTTTGTTTTCAAGGGCGCCTTATTGGAATGAGCTCATTATCTATACTTTCATAAATGAAACGATAAAAGACGGCGGACCAATTCCCGGTTACTGGACAAATCTCCATCTGTTTATGGCAAAGGCTACAATGAACTTTACGCCGAGCACGAATCTCACTTTGTCATATCAGCATCTTTGGGCAGATCAGAGCACAAGCGGTCTCAATCCCGCTATGTTTTCAAATAGCGGTAAAGATAGGGGACATCTCCCGACAGCAATGCTCAGCCATAAATTCTCAAAGAATATTGACGGGTTTTTACAGTTTGAGTATTTTATCCCGGGGAATTTTTATGCTGACAGCGCGAAAAATGCAATATTCTTCAGGTGGCAACTCCAAATTAAAGTGTAACTAAAAATTGCAATAACTTTTGGGATTGCTTCGGGTTTTACCCCGAAGCAATCTATTTTTTATTACTTGACAAATGGCCTTATAATCATGCACAGTTAGAAAGTCATCTTTTAAGCCTCTTTTAGAGGTTTTAAAAGAGGCACTAAAATTATTAAAGGAGGTAGGATGAGTACGAGACTTTATGTAGGCAATATCTCCTTCAAGGCAACAGAGGATAACTTGAAGGACCTATTTTCAAAAGCAGGAGAGGTTGTTTCTGTTAAGCTGATTACAGATGCAGCGACGGGGAGGTTGAGAGGATTTGGCTTTGTGGAGATGGCCGAAAAGGAAGGTGTACAAAAAGCAGTTTCTATGTTGAATGGAAGCGCCTTCATGGACAGAAACATTGTGGTGAACGAGGCAAAACCACAGGAAAGGCGAGAGAGAGGCCCATCCCGTGGAAGGAGTGGATTTGGTAGCAAAGAGGGAAGAAGATAGTATTTCCCATATATAGTTTTTATCCAGCCAGCAAGGTCAGGATTTCTTAAGAAGCATCGAGCCAGTTGAAAGGCCCAGTTCTTTAGAAACCACATCACATTTGGATTGGAAAAGAAAGAATATTTTCTTTTCAGAGCTTCTAAGTGTCTCGAAGTTGCCTTGTCCTTTGCTTACGACGAGTTAGGCATCTTTGAATATCTCTTGAAATCGAGAGGATGTCATATAAGGATTGTGCCCACAGCATCAGAGCCATTATCAATTACTTCACATACCTCTGTAAGACCTGTTTCTAAGGTATCTTCCATAGTGGAGTCATTGATTATCGGTGACCCCTTAACAACTGACTTTACTTTTTTACCGAATGACATCATGGTTTCACTATTTTTGCCTTTTGCTCAATTTCTTGAGCTATTTTCTTTCTATAGTTTTTTAGTTTTTTTACAAGCGCTGGATCTTTCTTGCTCATAATCTGGACTGAGAGGATTGCAGCATTTTTTGCACCTGCCTTCCCTATTGCTACTGTTGCAACTGGTACGCCAGGTGGCATCTGAACTGTAGAAAGAAGTGCATCTAGGCCATGAAGCGGTGACGAGTCTAGTGGGACACCAATAACAGGGATGATTGTATGTGAAGCGAGTGTGCCTGCTAAGTGGGCTGCCATCCCCGCACCAGCAATAATGACGTCAATGCCGTTTTCCTCAGCATAAGATGCAAGTTGTATAACACGATCTGGCGTTCTGTGTGCAGAGGCAACTGTCATCTTATAGGAAATTCCAAATTCCTTGAGAATCTTACCTGCCTCTTCCATAACAGGCAAGTCAGAATCACTTCCCATTACGATCAAAACCTGTGGTTTCATTGTTTCCTCCTTTTAGGATGTTTTATTTCCTATGTCCTTTCTGTAATGCATTCCATCAAAGTGGATTTTTTCTACTGCGTTGTATGCCTTTCTCCCCGCATCTTTTATATCGTCTCCTGTTGCTGTAATGCCGAAAACTCTGCCACCTGAGGTTACAATGCTCTTATCGTGGAATGTTGTACCTTCATGAAAAATTACTACATCCTTCACTTCTTTTGCTTTTTCGAGCCCTGTTATCATTACCCCCTTTTGGAATTTTTCAGGGTAGCCCTCTGACGACACGATAACGCATACCGATGACTCTTTCTTCCACTCTACAGTAATGTCGGATAACCTCTCATCTGTAATCGCTAATGTGATATCCATGAGGTCTGTTTTAAGTCTTGGCAGGACTGCTTGTGTTTCCGGGTATCCAAAACAGCAGTTAAATTCAGAAACATAAAGTTTGCCTTTATCTATCACAAGCTCTGCGGAGAGAATACCATTGTATTTTATACCATATGAATTTAATGCCTTTACTGCAGGACGCATTATTTCTTCAATTATAGCAGTCCTGAGCTCTTTTGTAATAACGGGGGCAGGGCTATAAGCTCCCATGCCTGCTGTGTATGGGCCTCTCTCACCATCAAACATGTAATGATGTTTCTTTGAGGTTGCAAGGGGCGCAAAGGTATTTCCGTCAGTAAATATCATAAAAGACACTTCTTCGCCTTTAATATTCTCTTCCACGATTACCCGTTTCCCTGCATCACCAAAAGCCCTGTCTTTCATGATAAGCCTGAGGGCTTCTATTGCTTCTTCCATTGTGGAGGCTAAAAATATACCCTTATCTTCTACAAGTCCGTCTACCTTTATTACTATTGGGGTACCCTTTAATCTTACATAATCCTCTGCATGGAGGTATGAAGTAAATACTTTATATTCAGGTGTTGGAATTCGATGAAGCCTCATAAGATCTTTTGCAAAGACCTTACTCGTTCCGAGCTGTGCAGCAGCCCTTTTTGGACCAAATATCCTGCACCCCTCTTTTTTAAATGCATCGACGATGCCTTTTGAGAGAGGTTCTTCAGAGCCAACGATCGTTAAATCTATCCATTCATATTTTACAAAATCAATGAGTGCATCAAAGTTAAGGGGACTCACCTCTATGCATTCCGCAATCTCAGCTATGCCTGCATTTCCAGGACAGCAGTAAATCCTGTTCACGTGACGGCTCTGGGACAGCTTCCATACAATTGCATGTTCTCTCCCGCCACTACCAATGACGAGGACTTTCATATTAACCCTCCATTACCATAAAAGACTGCAAGCAGGCATAGGTGAGACTGAAACAATCTTGCCTCGCGTGTCAGGTCAGGATGCCTTATTCATTTTCTGATTTTTTCTTCAGCTTTTGTCACAAGCCAGAATACAATACCTATTACTAATGTTGCAGCGGTGAGGTAATACATCGTTTCTATCTTTTCATGCTGTAAGGTAGCAATCATTATCTCTCTTATCACTGCGACAAGAGCAACACCCACAAATACGCTGATATATAATTTGCCACCTTTTAGATGAGATATCTCTGTGTTCATGAGTTCTATCATTACCCAGAGTATCAAGAGAGTTCCAAGAGCGGAAATTATGCCATGTGCGATGTCGCCCCGAAAAAGACTAAGCAAGTCGGAGACAAACATACCCACTACACCAATAGTTATTACTATGAGTGATAAGATAAGGATGAGATTCATTGAACTGGAAAACCTCTCAGCGAAAGTAACAAGGGCGGTCTTTACCTTATAGGCAGTTGCATATTGCATTATCTCCTCTTCAACATATGCATTTGTAATGATATCGAGATTGATATCAATGATCTTATTCAATGATTCTTTGAGCTCGGTGCGAAGTTCCCGGTCTTCAATCCTCTCAGAGAGCACGTCCATTAAAAATGCCCTTACCGCATTCATAGAAACACTGAGATAATGTGGTTCAATACCTTCTCTCATGTGAACCTTTCCAATTTTTATTAACCTGTGGTAATAGTTACTGTCGTATTCACCGCTGAAGAGTGCTGAAAAACAGCTCTTGTGGGACTGAGAAAGGTTTTTATTGGCTTCGAGCTTTTCCACTAATGTCGTATCTTTCATCTCGTAGATTTTTTCACGGAGGCGACGAACGTATTCCTCAGTATAGTCTTTCATGAGCGTAGAAAGTGACTTCAGTCTCTCCTCATCTTTTAGAGTAAAGTTATAGTGTTCTCTTAT
>JBGPQS010000133.1:0-4199 GCA_041489235.1 Thermodesulfovibrionia bacterium | reverse complement strand
CAGGAGTCTTTACTGCCAATAGCGTGTTTCTCACAGCAGTAATAGGGCTTGTCCTTACAGGTCTCATAGTTATGATTACAGAATATTTCACATCCACCAGTTTTTCTCCTGTTAAGCATATAGCAAAAGCAAGCCTTACAGGCCATGGAACAAATGTTATAGCCGGTCTGGCTGTCAGTATGAAGTCAACAGGCATGCCTGTTTTAGTAATCGTTGCTGCTATTCTTGGTGCGTATGCATTAGGAGGTGGGTTTAGCGGTAATCCAGGAGCCGGTCTTTTTGCAATTGCCCTTTCAGCGGTTTCGATGCTTTCTATGACTGGTATTGTTGTGGCCATTGACTCATACGGTCCGATTACTGACAATGCAGGAGGTATCGCTGAGATGGCAGAACTGCCGAAAGAGATTCGCGAAATCACAGATCCGCTCGATGCAGTTGGAAACACAACAAAGGCAGTTACAAAGGGTTATGCTATTGGCTCGGCAGCTCTTGCTGCCTTGGTTCTGTTTGCAGAGTATTCAAGGTCTTTTAAAGAGGCACTTTCATTTGACCTTTCAAACCCGATGGTTCTGGCAGGTCTGTTTATTGGTGGATTACTTCCATACTATTACGGTTCACTCCTGATGGAAGCGGTTGGAAAGGCTGCTGGTACTATTGTAGAAGAGGTCAGAAGGCAGTTCCGTGAGATAAAAGGAATTATGGAAGGCACAGGGAAGCCAGAGTACGGCAAGTGTGTTGATATTGTAACAAAGGCTGCAATCAAACAGATGATGGTTCCTGCCCTTATACCTGTTGTTATACCGATACTTGTCGGATTACTTTTAGGTAGGGAGGCACTGGGTGGAGTCCTTATCGGAAGTATAGTCACAGGGCTTTTCCAGGCAATAGCCATGACAAGTGGTGGAGGCGCATGGGACAACGCCAAGAAATCCTTTGAAGTAGGCGTTACCGACGACAAAGGTGTCGTACACAAAAAGGGGAGTGATGGACATAAAGCCTCTGTCACAGGCGACACGGTTGGTGATCCATATAAGGATACAGCAGGTCCAGCAATTAACCCTATGATTAAAGTTATCAATATTGTTGCACTGCTGATTGTTCCGCTTATTTAAGTTCTTGTACATATCTAAAAAGGCCGACTCGAATCGAGTCGGCCTTTTTATTCTATAATTATTCAAGAAATTTAAAATTAAGACAGAGAGGATTCAGTCAAGATTGCGCAATACAGGTGTAGTAGAACCTGATAAACTTACTTTACCCAAACGTTGTATAAAATGAAGGGCAGACATGCTGAAAAACCTTTTCAAAGCAACAATATTTTATTATGATACACATGAATGCAGATACAACTTTAAGTTCATTTTAAATAAAGGCTGGCTGGCCAGTCTAAAGGACAATAAGGTGTTGCTGGAAAAGCTTTTATCAGCACATCTGCCCTTCAAAGAAAGAAAATGTTTTGCACTGGTGGGTTTAGATACAGAATTTCATTTTTTCGAAAAAATAAAGGAAGACGATATTGCCATGCCCTTCGGGCTCGCAATGACAGTGTAAATAGCTTGTTTATTAATTATTGGTTATTGGAATTTATTTGATATTTGATTATTGTTTATTGGTGATTGACAGAAGGAGGATTGTATATGTCAGATATTAAAAGGATGTATCGCACAATTATGGATGACCATTTCCCTGACGAGATGATTATCAAATTCGGGAATCAGACATTAATTTATAAAAAGAGGACATGGAAGATACCCGATGATAAGACAGGCGAATTAATCGAAAAAGGTCTCCGTTATGGTGAAAATCCCGGGCAGGAAGCTGCAGTCTATGAACTCATCAATGGAAATTTGATACTTGGGGATTGCCATTTTATTCAGCCTGGTAATAGCCTTGTGAGCAGCATTACCGAAGAGGATATGATCCAGGCAGGCAAACATCCCGGAAAGACGAACCTGACTGATCTTGATAATGGATTGAATATCATTAAATATTTAATGGATCGTCCTGCTGCAGCAATCTTAAAGCATAATAATCCCTGCGGTGCTGCATACGGAAAAACACTCGCTGAAGCGTATGATAGAGCCAACATGGCAGACAGAATAGCAGCTTTTGGTGGTTGTTTGGTTGTGAACAGGGCATTGGATAAAGAAACTGCAGAGATGGTAAACAGCAATTACCTTGAGGTCGTTGCTGCCCCTGAGTTTGAGGATGGAACCATCTCTATCTTATCAAAAAGAAAGAATCTGAGAATTATCAGAGTGAGCAGAATTAAAGAGTTAGAAAAATATAGAACACTTCGCTTTGTGGATTTCAAATCACTCATTGATGGTGGTATCATCGTCCAACAGTCTCCTTTGAATAGAATTAAGTCAAAGGAGGATTTCTTACCGGCAAAGGCTACCTATCAGGGGAAAGAATATGTCATAGAGAGAATGCCAACTGAAAGGGAATATGATGATATGCTCTTTGGGTGGAATGTTGAACAGGGTATCACATCAAACTCAGTGATTTATGTGAAAGATGGTGTAACAGTTGGTATCGGTACAGGCGAACAGGACAGGGTAGGAGTGGCTGAGATTGCAGTCTTCAAGGCCTATACAAAATATGCTGATGCCTTATGCTTTAAGAAATACAATATCCCTTATAAAACGTTTGAGCTTGATGTGAAGAATGGCAAAAGGGATAGAAATAAACTCCTTGAGATAGATGAAGATACAAAAAAGAATAAAGGTGGACTTATCGGTGCGGTGATGGTCTCTGATGCGTTCTTTCCTTTCAGGGACGGAGTTGATGTGGGTATTAAAGAAGACATCTCAGCAATAGTACACCCTGGTGGTTCTGAAAGAGATTTCGAATCTATAATTGCATGCAACGAAGCAAATCCAAAGGTGACCATGGTCTTTACAGGCCAGAGGGCATTTAAACACTGAGATTTAGATAAACTTTTCTGCAATTAATGAGGCTGTAATGATAACAGCAGAAAGCATCTGGAATTGAATGGTTCCAGCCTGCGCAGGTACTATTGTGAGAGGATTTGAATGATTTCTCCACATATGCATCGAAGTTTTAATAGCAAGAGGAGCTGAAAGAAGAATTAAAAGAGACCAGACAGGATAGAGTTTAAAAATGATGAGTAAAATCACAAACAGGTAAAAAAGAGACTGCATAGCTATATAACCATATCGTGCATGAGCAGTTCCCAGTCTTACCACGAGATTCTTCTTCCCCGAACTCATATCTGCTTCATAATCAGGAAATTCATTTATCCAGAGGATATTTGCAACAACAAAACCATTGGGAATTCCGATGAGGAAGAAATCCGGTTTAAATACCCCACTTATAGCATATCCTGTCCCGAGCGTGATAAGAGGCCCAAAGGCAAAAAAGATAATGAGTTCACCAATGCCTCTTGATTGGAATGAAAATGGTTGCAAAGAGTAGAGGATTCCGCAGAGTCCTCCAATAGCTCCGATTAACAATACCAATGGACGATCCATCATAACAAAAACGCCACCCAGTGATAATGCTATGAGGAAAAACAGTAGTGCCATATATAAAAAAGCATTTTTTGTTAATACATTTTCGAGACGGCTTCTGCTTCCACCGCTGAAAGGAGTGGGAAACTTATTTATTTTATCACTCTCGTCCCAGTCAAAATAATCATTTAAGGTATTCGCACCAAGGTGCAAAAAGAAAACACCCATGACTCCAATGAATGCATTGAGCAGATGAAAATTACTTTCATAAACCCAACACCAAACAGATCCTAACACAGCAGGCAGGACAGAGGCAGACACAAAGGGGAGTCTTGTTCCAAGAATATATGATTTGTTTAGCGAAATTGCTTCAGCCATTCATTTTTTGCGTTCAAATATTTTCATCTTTGATTAAAACTATACACAAAAATAAACATGTGAGGCAAGTCTTGATCTTGTGATCTTGGGGTCACAAAGAACATCAAAACCTTTTACATGCTTTCCCCCTCGAATGATTTTTAAGGTTTCTCTAAATAAGTTTTGAGCTATTTTTTCCTCAAGGTGAAGCTGAGTATGCCGCCTCGCGAATCACAGGCTCCACCCTCAAATTTGTTCTGTCCAACCTTCTTTCCTGCAAAGCTGGCATTATAGCCAGAGGAGGTCTGGGTGAATTGTATCCTCGTCCCATCACTCGAAATATCTCCCTTGAACTTGCTTATATTG
>JBGPQS010000132.1:0-4202 GCA_041489235.1 Thermodesulfovibrionia bacterium | reverse complement strand
CCCAGAAAATCCTGTCTGCCTACCTTCAGGTCAACAGGGATTCCAAATACGTTTTTTGCATTGACATATACATTATCAACGACAAGCTCATCTTCATCGAGTCTCTCGTAATTGCTGGGGGTGTTAGGTTTATACGGACCTATGTAATATTTTGCCTCGTTGGTAAGCTTCAGGTATGCTCCCAAATCCTTATCAAAATCCACCTTCCCCCAGAGAGACGTTCTGAAACGGAAAAAGTTCCTGTCAGCACCGCCAGTTGGAAGACTAATCGTATCAAGAGTCACCACATTATCCCAGATTTCCTGCCTTAACCTGAACGTAGCTCCGTAATCAAAGGTCATCTCAGGATAAGCATCTGAAATAACAATAATACTGCCTACCAATACTAAAAAAACTGTGACTAAAACCTTTTTCACCATGTTACCCTCCCCTGTTTTAATGCGAAAGGATACCATAAACGCAAAATTTTTTAAATATTTTTATTTAATTTAATCAAGTAAAAATTTTTATTTAAAAACAGTAGGTTTATGGCTATGCAGGGGTTTTTCAGATATTTTTTGTTACTCTCCTCATTTATGATATTATAGGCATTAGTAATAAGGTACTAAATTTATATAGCCTTGAGCATTCTAAATGATAACAGCAAACGCTCTTGATCTCCTTGAGTTTCATAAACTCCTCAAGATAATCTCCAGCTTTGCTCATAGTGACGCATCAAAAAAATCTATAGTGGATATTCGTCCCCTCAATGATAGGGAGAATATTGAGAGACGGCTCAGCCAGATTGATGAGATAAGAAAGATTGCTCATGAAGGCAACCCTCTCAAGCTATCCTCGTTTTTAGATATATCTGACCTTATCGTGAGGGTAAAGCCTGAGGGAGCTTTTCTTGAGGCCTCTGAACTTTCAGGCTTTGTGCCCGTGTTACATATTGCGTCAACCATATCACTGCAGATTAAAGAAAGATTTGATCTTCCTTTTCTAAGAGAACTCACCAATCACCTCACAGGACATCCGGATATTTTAAGCATACTCAATAAATCAATTGATAGCGAAGGGAATATCCTTGACACAGCATCGCCGATACTCTCTGAACTGAGAAGTCGTATAAGGAGACTCGAAGTCAGAATCATAAAGAAACTCGAAGAGATAGTTAGAGACAACAGACTGTCAATCTTCCTGCAAGACGATTTTGTTACAAAAAGATCCGGCAGATGGGTCATTCCTGTCAGGATGGATTCAAAAGGGCAGGTGCAGGGTGTAGTCCATGATGTTTCAAGGTCAGGTGAAACCGCATTTATCGAACCTCTTTCCATCATCAATCTTGCGAATGAACTGGAAAATCTTATTGCCGAGCAAAAAGCTGAGGAGATACGAATCCTTAAAAATATATCTTCAAAAATCAGAAGCGTGATCGATGAGATTGATGCCGAGTTTCACACTATTATTTATCTCGATATGCTGAATTGTATTACACAATTCGCTGACATGCTCAAGATGGAGACACCACAAATAAATGATTCAAATGATATTTTTCTTGTGAGAGCAATACATCCACTCCTGTTTCTTTCATTCCAGAAAATGGGTCATACACAACAGGTGGTCCCGCTGGATATCCAATTGGGTGGTGATAATACGGTGATGGTTATTACAGGTGCAAATGCAGGAGGAAAAACGATTGCAATGAAAACAATCGGACTCCTTCTGATTATGGCGTTATCAGGTATGCCTGTTCCTGCTGACTCTCTTTCAAGTCTTCCTCTTATTCATAATCTTCTTGTTGATATAGGCGATGAACAATCAATAGAAACCAACCTTTCCACATTCTCTGCACATGTATCACACATCTCGGAAATCCTGCAAAAAGCCGATTCAAAAACACTTGTCCTGATTGATGAGCTCGGCACCGGTACAGACCCTGACGAAGGTGCTGCACTTGCATGTGCGGTGCTCAAAGAGCTAAGAAAGAGCAATGCACTCATATTTGCAACCACACACCTGACTGCGATAAAAGGATTTGTACACCAAACAGAGGGGATGATGAATGCATCCATGGAATTTGATCAAAATACACTTACTCCACTATACAGTTTAAAGGTTGGAGAGCCTGGCCAGTCATATGCCCTTGAAATAGCAAAGAGGTATGGTTTGCCCGATAATATCATCACTTCTGCAAAGGGTATGCTCGGGAGCTTAAAAGTAGAATTCGATAACCTTCTTGCCGATCTGAATGAAAAAAGAAAACAATATGAACATTCACTTCATGAACTTCAGGGACAACGGTTAGAAGTAGAGAGAAAAAACAAGCTTCTCGAAAAGATGCTGTCTGAGACAGAAACCCGCCAAAAAGAGATACTCGCAAAGGCTTATAAAGATGCCTCTGATATTCTTTCAGATACAAAAAAGCATATGTACACTCTGCTCGATGAGTTAAGGAAAAAAGGCAAAGAAAAAATCCATGAGAACATAAAACAGGTTGGCCGCATGCAGCAGTATGTTTCCGAAAAGCTCATGGAATACGACAACGATACAGCCGCTCCTTCAATAGATTCAATAAAAGAGGGAGACATCGTATTTGTAAAATCACTTGGTTTTGATACGTCAGTCATAGAAGTTATGCAGAAACGTAATCGTTTAAAGGTCACGGCCGGGAATAGAGAGATTGAAGTGCCTCTCTCGGATATAAGTTTTAAGAGGGGCAAATCTGTAGCAGTGAACGTTACTCCCCTTCAAGTTGCTCAAGGAGATGAAACTGTTTCATCGAAAATAAACCTTGTAGGGTTAAGAGTTGATGAGGCACTCTCAAGGCTTGAACCTTTTCTGAATCATGCTTCATTAGCCGGCCTTACTGAAATCACCATTATTCACGGAATTGGCAAAGGGTTGTTATCCAGAGCTGTGCGAGAGCATTTGAGTGGCCATCCGCTGGTAAAGCATTTTAGAAACGGAACGCCAGAGGAAGGAGGGAACGGAGTAACCATTGTCATTCTGATATGATTAAACGGTAGTTAAGACCTTTAGTGCTCTGAGTCTCTTTGGATTTTTGAGTTTTATCAGTGCTTTTGACTCTATTTGCCTTACCCTTTCACGTGTAATCGAAAAGTATCTCCCCACTTCTTCAAGGGTATGGTCTTTATCAAATCCTATACCAAATCTCATTCTTATAATTTTCTCTTCCTTAGGAGTTAGCGTATTAAGAACCCTCAGTATATGCTCGGTGACATTATTTCTTTCCGTATTAGAGTATGGGGAAGGACTATCTTTATCACTAATGAAATCCTCGAGTTTTGAATCTTCATCTCCTACTGGAGTTTGAAGAGCTATCGGGTCCTGTATCGCCCTGAATACCTCTTCGATTTTTCTCGTTGATACTTCCAATCTTTTGGCAATTTCTTCTTTGCTCGGTTCTCTGCCAAGCTGTTGTGTTAATTCTCTGGACGCTCTGCTAACCTTGTTATAAAATTCCATCATATGTACAGGAACTCTGATAGTCTTTGTCTGATCAATTAATGCCCTCGTTATTCCTTGTCTTATCCACCATGTTGCATAGGTGCTAAATTTGAATCCCATTTTATAGTCGAACTTATCTATAGATTTCATAAGACCGATATTGCCTTCCTGAATGAGGTCAAGAAAGGAAAGACCTCTTCCGATATAATGCTTGGCAAGATTGACTACTAATCTCAGATTCCGCGTTACCAATTCATTCTTTGCTTCACTAATAAGGGTTCTTGCCCTGGTTATTCTTTCCCACTTTACTTTCAACTCATCAATCTTGATCCCAACCTCTGATGTAACTCGCTTATACTCATCCTGAACTTCTTTTGCAATGGTATTCAGTTTTATGGAATTGATATCTTGTTTCCTTTTTTGATTTATTATTTTTTTTACATCTTTTAAAGTCCCATACCTTGCAATCTTTCTCTCTGCAATTTCTATTGTTGGCATAAGATTGTCAAGCACTTTCAAGCTCATTTCCAAAGCTTCATCGGTTTTTTCTTCCTCTGAATAGTCCCGATCTTCTTCGTCTTTACCATCTAAGCTCGCTTCGACTTGCTTGTATAAAGGCAGTGCTGTAACTATCCCTTTAATAATCTCTTTTCCTTCTTCTAAATTTTTCGCAATCTCTATTTCTTCATTTCTTGTAAGTATTGTAATATTCCCCATCGAATGGAAATATGTTTGAACAATGTCCTCAGTTT
>JBGPQS010000131.1:0-4208 GCA_041489235.1 Thermodesulfovibrionia bacterium | reverse complement strand
ATTGTCTCCTGTGGCGCCAAACATAGCCTCTACAATATTGCACAAGCATTATTTAATCCTGGTGACGAAGTCTTAATCCCGTCACCGTACTGGGTCTCATATCCTGACCAGGCTATTCTTAATGACGCAATTCCGGTTTTTGTAAAGACATTGGAGTCTGATTCGTTTATGCTTAAGCCTGAGGTAATTGAATCTCATATCTCGAAAAAGACAAAGGCATTAATCCTCAATTCTCCATCAAATCCAACAGGACTTACTTATGATAAAAAAACTCTCGAAAAAATAGCAGAGGTAGTCCTTAAACATAACATCTATGTTATCTCTGATGAGATTTACGAGAAAATCACCTATAATGGTGTCACACATGTGAGTATTGCTTCTTTCGACAAAGAAATAAAATCAAAAACAATAGTGGTAAACGGCGTTTCAAAATCATATGCAATGACAGGCTGGAGAATTGGTTATGCAGCTGGACCAAAGGAGATAATAAAGGCTATGACGAATATACAAAGCCAGTCCACATCAAATCCTACTTCTATTGCTCAGAAGGCAGCTGTTGAGGCACTCACAGGACCACAGGATTTTATTGCTCTCATGATCACTGAATTTGATAAGAGGAGAAGGTTTCTCATCAATGAACTTAATTCTATCCCTGGCATGAGCTGTATTACCCCTACAGGAGCTTTTTATGCATTCCCCAATACATCAAGACTTTACGGCAAATCGGTTGGCAACAAAAAAATATCATCTTCAGTAGATCTCGCTCTCTACCTTCTTGAAGAGGCAAAGGTTGCCCTTGTGCATGGAGAAGCATTTGGCGACGACAATTACATAAGGCTCTCTTACGCAACATCTCTTGATGAGATAAAAAAAGGCGTTGATAGAATAAGAGAGGCAGTGGACAGGCTTTCTTTAAAAACGAGTACTGTGTGATAGGTGAAGAACTAAAAGATTTTCGGTCGGGCTATGTATCTATCATTGGACGGCCCAATGTCGGTAAGTCTACACTTCTGAATTCCATTCTCGGCGAAAAAGTTGCAATCGTTACAACAAAACCGCAGACAACAAGAAACAGGATTATCGGCATAAAAACGCTTCCCAATGCACAGATTATCTTTATTGACACACCTGGAATCCATAAACCAAAGCATAAACTTGGCGAAGCAATGGTGAAAACTGCTCTTGAAGCATTAAATGAAGTAGATATTATTTTATTCATGGTCGAACCACACTCTCCTGAGAAAGAAGATTTATCTGTCATCGAGATGTTGAAGAAAGTTCGTTCTCCTGTTTTCTTGCTGATAAACAAAATAGATACAATCAAGAAAACAGACCTTCTTCCGCTCATAGATCACTTCAAGAATCTTTACTCATTTCAGGAGATAATTCCTCTTTCTGCATTGAAACAGGACGGGATGAGCATGCTTATGAAAAGAATCTATGACTCTATGCCCAGTGGCCCTAAATATTATTCTGATGAATTTATAACTGACCAACTCGAAAGATTTATGGTCTCCGAGATAATAAGAGAAAGAGTTATGGAAATGACAGAAGAGGAGGTGCCTTATTCTGTTGCTGTTGAAATTACTGAATGGAAGGAAAGAGAAGATGGTCTCATCGTAATCAGCGGCAATATTTATGTTGAAAGAGAAGGTCAGAAAGGTATTATAATAGGGAAAAGAGGTGCAATGCTCAAATCCATAGGAAGTGCTGCAAGAATTGACATTGAAAGACTCCTCAATACAAAAGTTTTTCTCGAATTATGGGTAAAGGTTAAAAAAGACTGGCGAAACAATAAAACAACCCTGAGGGAATTAGGATACTAATAGATGTTAATCGAAATGAAGGTTGAAGGTCTGCTGTTTGATCCTCGTAGTAGTATGTATATCCTCCTTTTGAAAGAAGTGGATGGAGACGGGACTCTCCCCATCTGGATCGGTAAACCTGAGGCTGATTCAATAGCGCTTGCGTTAGGAAAGGTGGTAACCCCACGACCTCTTACCCATGACCTCGTAAAAAATATAGTTGATAGCCTTAAGGTAAAAGTAACGAAGATCATCGTCACAGAAATTCTGGACAACACATACTATGCACTTGTCTGCATCAGCGATGGGAAAAAAGAAACCTTAGTAGACTCACGACCGAGTGATGCGGTCGCAGTTGCGTTAAGAGCCAGCTCCCCTATATTTGTAGAAGACAGCATTATGGAAAGAAAAAGCGCAGATGAACTCGAGGAGTGGCTTAAAAATCTTAGGCCTGAGGACTTCGGAAATATTATCTAATGCTCCACAGGACCGAGGGCATTGTCTTAAGAACCACATCCTTTGGTGAAGCAGACCTTCTCGTCACCTATCTTACCTCTGATTTTGGAGTTGTCAAGACATTTGCAAAAAGCCCACGGAAGATCAAAAGCAGGTTCGGGAGCAGTCTTGAACCTCTTGTGCAATCGAAGATTTCTTTCTGGGGTAAGGAAGATGCCTCACTTCCACGATTGACTCAGTCGGATATCATTCACTCATTCCAGTCAATAAGGGATATCCTGAGTTTTTTTCTGAAGGTATCAGAAATAATAGAACTTACCCTGCATTTCATTCCTGAGAGAGAGGCAAATAAAGAGGTGTACTTTTTATTCTTAAATGCCTTATACAATATTGAAAATAATTCCAATAAGAATCTGGCGATCCTTCACTATAAAATTAAATTTCTTGAGCTCACCGGATATGTTCCCAAGCTTGACGCATGTGGAAGATGCGGGAGAAAAGGAAATTGTTTTTATGTGGCCCATGGAACCATTCTCTGTGAGACCTGCTCATCCGGGATGGTCTCATCAGCGAAACTTTCACCAGGCGTGGTAAAACTCTATAAAGATTTGCTCACCTGGGATACGAAAAAAATAAATAGAATTCGGCCTTCAAAGATGCTTCTTTCAGAGCTTTCCAGCATTATAGATATGCATACACACCATATACTCACAAAACCACTGAAGTCGAGAGAATTTATTCTCTCACTATCCGAGTAGTTTTATCTTTGCATTGTCGAGATTTTTAACGATTTCTCTTTGTAATCACATGATGCTTCGGGTAATATAGTATCTCAAAGCGTTTCTTTTGAGCGTATCAGATTTTTTAAACTGAGTGTTATTAGAAAGATATACTTTTAGATGAAATTTAAGAATGCAAAAAAACTTTTTTAATCCACAGTCAATTGCAGTCATCGGGGCATCGAGAACACCGGGGAAAGTGGGGTATGATATCCTTAAAAATATACTACAGTATGGCTATCAAGGAGCTGTGTATCCCATTAATCCTGAAGCACCTGAAATCTTAGGCGTAAAGGCATACCCTTCCATTCTGGATATACCAGGTGAAGTTGGACTGGCTGTGGTCGTAGTTCCACCTCCCAAAGTTGGAGAAGTTATTTCTCAATGCGGAGTAAAAAAGATTGACTCTGCCATAATCATCACTGCTGGTTTTGGTGAAAGCGGATCTGAGGGGACTAAGCTGGAGGATGACCTGGTACGAAGAGCAAAAGAATCAGGAATGAGGTTTATCGGTCCTAATTGTCTTGGTGTGATAGATACCCACTCAAGAGTGAATGCCTCATTTGCAGCAGGCATGCCCGCCACCGGGAGTATCGGATTTTTCTCCCAATCTGGTGCACTTTGCGTTGCTGTTCTTGATCGGGCACTGGCTGAAGATATAGGTTTTTCAAAATTCATAAGCATGGGGAATAAGGCAGATATCTCAGATACAGATATTATGCTGGCCTTAGCTGAGGATGAGAATACCAAGGTAATTTTAGGATATATTGAAGGGGTAAAAGATGGAAGACAGTTCATGGAAACCGCCAGCCAGGTTTCTAAGAAGAAGCCTATTATTATATTAAAGTCTGGCATTACCAGCTCAGGAGCAAGAGCAGCTTCTTCTCATACAGGTGCACTTTCAGGCCGTGAGGCGGCTTTTGATGCTGCCTTTAAACAGAGCGGGGTCATTCGGGCACATTCATTTGCTGAACTGTTCAATTTTGCCCTTGCTTTTGCCAATCAACCTTTGCCTCATGGGCCTAACATAGCCATAGTAACCAATTCCGGCGGACCTGGAATCCTCGCAGCAGATGCAAGTGATCAGGCAGGTCTTCAACTCATTCCCTTACATAAAGAAACCGTGGATAAACTCAGAACCTTTCTCCCGCCTTTTGCTTCATTCTAT
>JBGPQS010000130.1:0-4277 GCA_041489235.1 Thermodesulfovibrionia bacterium | reverse complement strand
TTCCTCCCTGTCTTCATCAATACCTTTAATGATTTCCCTGGCTATTTGTTCGGTGGTCTTCAAGGCACTTCACCTCCTTGTATTCTCAGAACTATTAATATTTGCATAATGAAGCTTTTAAATCGCCTCTGCTCGCGATGTTACTTTCCATGCTTTTCCCGTTTCTGCATATACATTAATGCGTCTGCTTGCTCCATTAGCTCTGCAAGAGAAGAAGGATGATCTGGATCATAGTGAGCTATACCAATACTTAACATTAACATGCAAGAACGCTCTCTTTTCTCATTATGTTCATCCAAGTGTTCTTTCAAACGCTCAATAAGCAATATGTCATTGCTCTCTTCTGTTTCTATTGCAAGAATCACAAACTCATCACCACCAATACGAGCAATGATATCAGATTCTCGAAATGTCTTCCTAAGTATATTAGTAATCTCTATCAACGCGGCATCGCCTTCATGATGGCCAAAAGTGTCATTGATCCACTTCATACCATCTATGTCTGCAAAAATGAGCACGAGTCTGTTCATAATGCGGTTGGCAATTTTCATCTGTTGTTCACCAAGGGTCATGAATCCTCGACGGTTATAAAGACCGGTCAATTCGTCACACAGCGTCAAAGAGCGCATTTCCTCTTCCAATTGCTTTCGTTTGCTGATGTCTCGGTTGCTGTCACGTCGACCAAGCCACCTGCCGTCTTCGCTGTAGATCGACTGGCAAATGTGGCTGATCCAGTGTTCCTCACCACTGCGCACGATGATACGGAAATCCATGTTGCACACTTCACTACTCCGCTCGAATGCATCATTGCTGTGTTTATTAATCATCTCATAATCAATCAGGATGGGTTATTTTTGTCAATAGATCAGGATCGGCTGAGAATAGGTCAGGAGAGTAGCCAGTAACCCTTTCACACGAGGGAGACACATAGATATAGTGACCATCGCTGTCAAGCCAGTATTCCCAGTCATAGGTAAATTCTGCTACGATGCGATACTTTTCTTCACTTCTTCGCAGCGCCTCCTCAGCTATCTTGCGCTCAGTGATGTCCTGAATTAACCCATCATATGCGATGAGCTTTCCCGTTTCATCATACTGGCAGGCTGGCATGTTCCTGACCCAGCGTATTGTCCCGTCCTTATGTACTATCCGATGTTCTAATGGCTTAACACTGTGTACTGAAACAATTTCCTCGACATATTTCACGACTGCCGCCCTATCTTCCTCATGCACCATTTGTATCCATAACCAAGGATTTATGGAAAACTCTTCAGGAGAGTATCCTGTGATTGTCTTGCATGTCGGCCCATGAACTGTCCTTACAGGGTTTCCATCGACAATATGCACGCTGAAGATATAATCTGACATAGCTTCAGTAATGTGTTGGTATTGTGCGGTTATCACCCGCAGAATATCTTCTGACTGCCTATATTTGTCCTGCATTTCAGCAATAAGTAAACGAAGATATGCTAATTCTTGGATAAGTTGTTCTTTTGTCTTTTCTTTGTCATTCATAATATCGGGATACCATACGTCGTTCGTTAAAATTCGCTTTGAATGTCACTATTTATCACTCTATATAATTATACCCAAATTTTACGGAAGTAGAGTTCAAGTGTGGCATGGACAAATTAAGAGCTTTGATATTCTTAAATAATCAATGCTTTTTCGTCTCTTGCATCCCTTTAAGTAGTCGTAGCGCTTGATACTTTCCCTTAATACTGTGAGACGCCACTATCCTGGTGGCCAGTGCATGTGCCTTCCACCCAGCACATGAAAATGTATGTGATAAACTGACTGTCCGCTTTCAGGATTACAATTGGTTACTACTCTGAATCCCCTCTGTGCGATACCTTCATCATTCGCAATTTTATTGGCAATTTTCAAAATATGAGCAACAAGATTACTATCCTCTTCTTTCAGATCAAGGATTGTTGGAATATGTTTCTTAGGTATTATAAGGGTATGTACAGGTGCCTGCGGATTAATGTCCTCAAAGGCTATGACATGCTCATCTTCATATATAATTTTTGCTTGTAGTTTTCTCTCGATAATCTTGCAGAATATGCAACTCATAAAAACCTCCGGAATTTTATTTATTGAAAATAATGTAATTATTTTCAATCATGACAATATAACAAAAATGGGACACTGAGGTGTCCCATTTTTACGCTTTTCACAGATTTACACTATTGACAATTTTCAAACCGACAAATGTTGAGCAGGTCCCGATGAATCGGGACCTGCATGGTTGTCTTAAAGTTTTATGACATTTGCTGCTTCTGGGCCTTTTGGACCATCAACAACTTCAAAGCTCACTGCCTGGCCTTCAGCCAATGATTTAAAACCATTGCTCTGAATGGCAGTATAGTGAACAAAAACGTCTCCGCCGTCTTCTTTGGTAATAAATCCAAAACCCTTGGACTCATTAAACCACTTAACGGTTCCCTTTATCATCCTGCTGCACCTCCTTAATAAAAAATCGAAGATTACGGAACTATTCAATAAAAAAAAGCCGCAAGTCCAAAGTCTTTGCGGCTTAGTACAACAAAAACTTCCGAAACTTCGTCCATAGTATTACACAGAATGAATAGTAAGGTCAAGAATTTAGACAAAAATAGAAAGATAAAACAAATACAAAATCTTAAATAAGTGATAGGATAGGCCTTTCATTTAATACGTTAGTTTCTTTATTGCTTTTTGAGAAGATAATTTTTTATTTTAATTGAATACTAATTCTTTGGAGGTACAACTTGATAACAATCACCGATAAGGCTGTAGAAAAGGTAAAAACCATATTGGTCGCTGAAGGGAAGAGCAGTTGGGGTCTCAGAATCTATACTGCCGGGAAAGGGTGTTGCGGACCATCTTATGGTCTCGATATTAATGAAAAGCCACTTGCTGATGAAGAGACTATCGAGCAAAACGGGCTGAAAGTTTTTGTGGATAAGAAAATAGTCACAAGCCTCTCCGGGATGAAGCTTGACTATTATGACGATGGAGAACAGGCGGGATTTTCACTCACAGGCGGCTCAGCTTCATCATGTTGTCCGGGGAGCAACAGTTGTGGATAGTCCTGGTTGACATCCCTTCAACCTCGACAAATATTTTATAACTCTCTTAGTTAGGAAGTTTATAAAAAATATAGTATACTATGCTTAGTAAAGTCTTTTATGGCTGACGAAAAAGAAAAACTTCCTCTCGATGCCCGATTACTCAGTGATGCTATCATTGAGTTAAATATCTCCCGACGGAATGTCTCCATTTATCCCAGAGGCCATCCTTCTGTAGAAAAGTCATTAAACAAGGCTTTTGATTTCTTACAGAAACTTTTTGAACTGAGACCTGATGTTACTCTTGCTGTTGCTAAAGACACGCTTATTATTGATGACTTCTATCTTGACAAGAAAAATCCGGTTTATAGGGAGTTTGCCCTTCATTTAAACAAGATGAATATCGCCTCCGTGACATTCATAACAGGACTGACAAAGGATGAACTCTATGAGTTTCATAGGTTTTTATCAGAAGATTTTGGTAATTCATCTGTAGAAATACTTCAGGAAGCACTCAATAAAATAAAACTGATTCATATTAAGGCTGATTTCATTAATTATGAGGCATTCGTATTTAAAGAAGGGGAAACAAATAAAGAAGCTCCAACAGGACAACTATGGGAAAAGTATATACACGGGTTACTTGATGGAACACTCCAGACAGAGGCACTCTCCGAGATGGTCCGGGAAATTTCTCCGATAGCATTTGCTGGACTGTTAAACCAGACTGCCACTGATAATCTCAAAGAAGATACCTATGACCGAGTTATTACCACCTATCTTAGAAAATCCTCAGATAGGGCTTTCACAAGCAAGGAGCTCAAGAAGCTCCTCGATTTTATCAATGAACTCCGTCCTGATCTCAAAAAACAGTTTCTCTCCTCTACTGTCAGAACAGTTTCAGAGGATATCGATTCTGTTGAGACAGTGCTCAGAGAGACTCCCGTAGACAAGATCATAGGGCTACTCACTGCTATTAATGAACAACGGGTTGCCATACCGGAAGCCCTCAAGAATCTCCTCGATAAATTTTCAAGCCTTCACACAGATAAAGGTGCTGAACGTCTCTTTCGAGGAAACCTTATTGCAGATGATATCTTTATTTCACCTGATGTTTTAAGCCTTTTGAGCGATGGTAATTTTGATCTTTTTGTGACTGCTACCTATCAGAAAGAGATTCAGAAACTGTTAGATTTTGATGCAACAAAAATCGTTACAGAATTC
>JBGPQS010000129.1:0-4279 GCA_041489235.1 Thermodesulfovibrionia bacterium | reverse complement strand
TTCAAGTTCTTCCTTACCAACAAATTTGCCCGTATTTACGTCTATGACAGTCATTGCCTCTGTCTGGTCAATCACAATATAGCCGCCTGACTTCAACCACACTTTTCTGCCAAGTGCCCTCGAAATGTCGAGTTCAATTCCAAATGTATCGAATATGGGTTCTGTCCCTTCATAAAGTTCTATCTTCCCTAAAAGTTTTTCGACATGGGCCCTTACAAAATCCTTAATACGTTCATACTCTTCTTCAGAGTCTATCACAAGCCTCTTCACATCCTGGCTCATAAGGTCTCGTACACTTCTGAATACAAGGTCGAGATCACTGTAAAGCAGGGAAGGTGCGGTTACTCTGTCTTTTTTCTTCTGAATGGTCTCCCATAATAAAAAAAGAAACTCAAAATCTTTTTTAAGATCTTCCTCGGTAGAACCCTCACTTGCTGTCCTTATAATAAACCCATAACCTTTTGGTTGTATATCTTCAACTATTTTTTTAAGTCTTGTTCGTTCATCCTCATCAGATATCCTCCTTGATATCCCTATATGGTCTACATTCGGCATAAGTACAAGATATCTCCCCGGGAGTGTGACATACGAAGTGAGGCGAGCCCCCTTACTCCCGATTGGATCCTTTGAAGCCTGCACAAGGATTTCCTGTCCTTCCTGGACAAGATCCTCAATGGTGAAGTCTGGTTTCCCTTTTCTTGAAACGAGTTCAAGAGAGTTGTTCTTTTCTTCTTCATCGAGAAAGGATGCAAATTCTTCTATACCAGCACGAATGTCGGTCACATAAAGGAAAGCTGCTTTTTCAAGGCCTATATCAACAAAAGCTGACTGCATACCAGGGAGGATTTTCACAACCTTGCCTTTATATATGTTCCCCACAAGGCTTGCATCGCGCTTCCTTTCAACATAAAACTCAACAACCTGGCCTCCTTCAAGAAGGCCAACCCTTATCTCTTCACGTGTTACATTAATCAGGATTTCGCTGTCCACTGCAAGCTCCTCTCAATAGGTGTGACCCATCCATTATCCCATCCATAAAGTGCAACTCTTGTTATATCCAGTTCGTCTATGGGGATATTAAAGACTTCAGGAAGAAGTTCATTGAGCCTCACCTTTATATTTCCCTGGTCTGCCACTATTAAATGTATCATATTTTCTCTTATCGTTTTTGCTTCTTCTACCATATCCCTGAGGTTTACTTTCTGTTTTTCTCTGGACACCATTATCTCTTCTTCTGATAAAAATTTATGAATGTGGTATAAATCCCTGCCTTTTATTTCATATTCATACCTTGTGATAAAATTGCTCAGAGATTTTATATTCACCGGTAAAACGACCATGTCCTTCACGTATATCCCTTCAGGGAACAACTCGTTCAGTTTCCTCATGTTTATAACTATATCAAAAGGCGGTATTATTTTCATATCAAAATACTCACTAAGGCCTCCGATGCCCACACCGAGTGGAGGACCAAAAGACACTTCTGGATGCGGGTGAAAGCCTTTTGAAAACTCAAGGGGAAATTCCGCCCTTCTTAAAGCCCTGAGTAATGTTGTCATGAGTTCAAGATGCGATAGATATTTCAATCTGCCTGTCTTAGAAAATTCTACTCTTATCTTTAAAGACTTAAAATGTCTTATGTTGAGAGGTTGAGAAGTTCCGAGGTTGAGAAGTTCCGAGGTATTTTCTCCTCGTGTACTTCCAATCTTCCCATTTTCCAAGCTTCTCAGCTTCATTGCGTCTTCTTTACATTCAAGTCCGCAGAGGTGACAGGTCTTTCTGCAGTCAGGCGTGATATCACATGATAGTGCCTTCTGGTGTTCCTTCCATAGGAATTCTTTTGTCACACCAACATCTATATTTTCCCAGGGAAGTGTGTCTGAACTTTCATACGTTTTTTCAGCAAAATCTGCTGCATTTATACCGGTGAGATTCATCGCCTTTTCCCATTTCTCGAACTTAAAAACATCTGACCACCCATCAAGCCTGCACCCCAAAGACCACGCTTTCTCGATAAGGAACGCGAGACTCTCATCACCTCTGGAGAGAGCAGCTTCAAGAAGACTCATCTTCACATCATGACTTTTTACCTTAATGCCTCTTTTTGCGAGTACATCCTTTAGATAATCTATCTTACCTTTGAGACGCGTAGCAGGATTCTGTCCATGCCACTGAAATGGTGTGTGGGGTTTTGGCACAAAGGGAGAAATCCCTACATGTATATTCACAAACCTCCCTGTATGCTGCTTTGCTATTGTAAGTGCCTTCATAACCATTTCAGGGATTTTTTCTATATCTTCTGCTGTCTCTGTGGGAAGACCTACCATGAAATAAAGTTTAATAGTATGCCAACCTTCATTGAAGAGTATTTTAAGGACCCTTTCATAGTCGTCTTCAGAGAAATCTTTATTAATTACTCTTCTCAGCCTCTCACTGCCTGCCTCAGGCGCAATGGTAAAACCAGTCTTCCTCACAGTGCGTATCTCTTTGAGGAGATCCTGGTTAATAGATGCAACTCTCAGAGATGGAAGTGAAAGGGCAATCTTATTTTTTGAAAATTTTTTGTTCAGTTCCTTTACAACCTGTAAAAGGCACGTGTAGTCTCCGGCACTCAGTGACGTTAATGAAATTTCTTCATAGCCTGTATTTTTCAAAGAGTTCTCCGCGATCTCCAAGACCTTTTCAGGGCTTCTTTCACGAACTGGCCTGTAGGTGATACCAGCCTGACAGAACCTGCACCCTCTCGAACACCCCCTCGAAACCTCTATATTTACTCTGTCATGGATAAGCGGGGTATACGGGATAATCGGATTAACCGGGTAAGGAGCATCATCAAGTGATTTTATTAAACGCCTTTTAATACGTGAAGTGTGTGACGTTGAACCTTGAACTTTGAACTCCGAACTATGAACAGAGGGCACATACATGCCCTCAACCTCAGATAGAGATAGAAGGAGAGATTCCCTTTTGCCATCTCCACCTGTCTTCCATTGATAAAATAAATCAAGTATGTCCCTTATAGCCTCTTCTCCATCTCCAATCAGGAATGCATCAATAAATGGAGACATCGGTGCCGGGTTGACAGTACACGGCCCGCCAGCAATAACAAGCGGATAGCGGTGTGCATTTGATACATTATTTCTTTCTTCAGTTCTGAGCGGGATTCCGCCAAGAGAGAGCATACTGAGAACTGTCGTATATAAAAGCTCATACTGAAGGCTAAAGCCTACAATATCAAAATCTTTTAATGGCCTGTTAGATTCTAAAGATGAAAGGGGGATGCCTTTTGTCTTCATCTCAGCCTCAAGATCAAGCCATGGAGAGAATACTCTTTCAGCAGATGCATAGGGGAGGTCGTTGATTATTTTATAGAGTATCTTAAGTCCGAGATTAGACATCCCCATCTCATAAACATCAGGAAATGCAAGTGCAACACTTACCGCAGCTTTCTTATGAATGGCATTAATCTCGTTATTAATATACCGGCTTGGTTTCAGAAAAGATGATAGATTCACGGTGAACTTCTTTTCAATCCTCAACATTGCTAAGAATACCACTTCAAAACTTCCTTTGGCAAGAAACGGTTATATAACTTGACTTCAAAATAGAGTTAAAGGTTTAATAGTGAAATGACACAATCATGTAAAAGGGCAACCCAAAGTACAATGAAAATAATCTTCTCCATTCTCTTTTTTCTCATCCTTTTTATCGTTTCCTGTTCGGGGAAACCAGCTGTGAAATCTGAAGGACCATTCAATCCTGAAAAGTCACTTGCAAAAGCAAATGAACAGATAGATAAAAAAGATTATGAGGAGGCAAGGACAACACTTCTTGAGATTAAAAACAGGGACCTGTCCAAAAAATTTGCTCCTCTTGCTCAGCTCAAGATTGCGGATTCTTATGTGAAAGAGGGTGAGCCTGAATTAGCTGTTATTGAGTTTCAAAGATTCCTTGAGGTATATCCTGACCATAAGTATGCCGTTTATGCACAGTACCAGCTTTCTATGGTCCACTTCAGTCAGATAGAGGGCCCTGAGAGGGGATATAGCGGTGCAGCCAAAGCCCTTGAAGAATTTGAGAAACTTAAGAAGATGTTTCCAAGAAACCCATATAAGGAGATTGTAGATCTCAGAATCGAAAAATGTAAAATTATAATTGCAGATTATGAATTTCTTGTTGGGGAGTTCTACTACAAAAAAGGTTCCTATAGCTCTGCAATTGGCAGGTTCGAAGGATTGATGAAAAAATATCCCAATTACAAGCGTGAGGCTGATGTGCT
>JBGPQS010000128.1:0-4280 GCA_041489235.1 Thermodesulfovibrionia bacterium | reverse complement strand
CTTTCAAAAGAAGTGAGGGATACCTTAGGAGAACTTAAAAGTTCTGTAACAGAGTTCAAAGAACTCATCAAGGATATCAGGGAACATCCAAAGAAGTATCTCAAATTCAGCGTCTTTTAATAAATAATGAGTAGAGCTATACGAAGAAAGAGTTTGCTTTTACCTGTCGTTCTCTTTATTCTCACGTTTTTTACTACACTCCTTGCTGGTGCAGTGCAGACTGGAGTACATATACTGAAAGAACCGGAAAAGATTTATAAAGGTCTTCCGTTCGCATTGACTCTCATGGCAATTCTCTTGAGCCATGAATTAGCCCACTACTTTACTTCAAAGAAATACAATGTAAAGGCTACTCTTCCATATTTTATACCTGCTCCAACAATTATCGGTACGTTCGGAGCAGTTATCAAAATGAAATCCCCCATTGTTACAAGGAAAGCCCTTGTAGACATAGGTGTATCAGGCCCAATAGCAGGTTTCATCGTTTCAGTTATCGTATCAATTGCCGGTCTGTCCTTTTCTAAGGTCGTCCCACTTAAACAGGTGGAAGAATCTATTCATCTTGGAGATTCTCTGCTCTTTACACTCCTTTCAAGAGTGATACTTGATTATCATCCCGGCTCTCAGGACGTTCTCCTTCATCCAATTGCCTTTGCAGGATGGATAGGTTTTTTTATAACATTCATGAATCTTATCCCTGTTGGACAGCTCGATGGCGGACATATTGCCTATGCTCTTTTAGGAGAGAAACATGGCTATCTTTCATATGGACTTGTGCTTGTGATGGTGCTCCTTGGTCTGTTGTTGTGGGAAGGATGGGCTCTTTGGGCGATTTTGTTGTTGATTCTCGGATTAAGACATCCGCCCATTCTTTACTGGGAGGTTCCGTTAGACCATAGGAGAATATTTTTTGGATGGCTTGCACTTGTCATATTTGTCATTACATTTATACCTGTTCCGTTTAATATTTATTAATTTTCAGGCCTTGGCGGCTGCTTTTTACATAATTTACGTCTATGGTATACTATTGTTAAAATTCTGCTGAAATTTCTTTTGAAAGGAGATTTTGTGTGAACGTAATACTGAAGGATGATGTGAAGAAGGTCGGAAAGATGGGGGATATTGTAAATGTAGCTGATGGTTATGCAAGAAATTATCTCATACCAAAAGGTCTTGCTATCGAGGCCAATACGAAAAATATAAAATCCATGGGGCATGAAAAAAGGATTATGCAGGGTAAGGCAAAAAAGCTTAAGAATTCAGCTCAGGAACTTGCATCCAGAATATCGGAAATGACGCTTGTGATTAAAGCAAAAGCTGGTGATGAAGAAAAACTATTTGGGTCTGTCACAACCATGGATATTGCTGAGGCACTTCGCAGTGAAGGGATTGAGATTGACAAAAAGAAAATATTACTTGACGAGCCGATAAAAAGGCTTGGCTCCTATTCTGTCAATGTAAGGTTCCATCACGATGTATCAACGCAGCTTACTGTTCAGGTTATTCAGGAATGAAGGATAGTGATGTAAAATTAGATAAGCTGCCTCCCCAGAACATTGAGGCAGAACAGTCTATCCTGGGTGCAATACTTATAGATAATGATGCACTCCCCAGGGCACTGGAGATTATTGACATTGATGATTTCTATAAGCAATCACATAGAACGATATTCAATGCAATGGTAGAACTTTTTGAAAAGAGCGAGCCGATTGACCTTATCACAATTACAGATTGCCTGAAAAGGCGTGAAGAAATAGACGCTGTCGGAGGAGTGTTTTATCTCTCCTCTTTAGTGAACATGATACCAACTGCAGCAAATATAAAATATCATTCAAAAATAGTGAGGGAGAGAGCCCTTCTGAGAGGACTTCTCAGGTCAGCAAATGAGATTGCGAGCAGAGTATACGAAGACAATTATGAAGCAGAGGAACTTGTGGACTATGCAGAGAAGTCTATCTTTGATGTTTCAGACAAGAGGATTAAAGCTTCATTTGTTACATTAAAAGAGGTGATAAAAAGCAGTTTTGAAATGATCGAACATCTCTATGATAAAAAAGAAGTGATCACAGGCATCCCTTCAGGCTTTAGAGACCTTGATGATTTAACAACTGGATTTCAGAAAGGCGACCTCGTCGTTGTTGGCGGAAGGCCCTCAATGGGGAAAACTGCATTGGCCCTTAATATTGCCCAATATGTTGGCCTTGAAGTGAAAGAGCCTGTTGCGATATTCAGTCTTGAGATGGCAAAGGAGCAACTTGCATTCAGGATGTTATGTTCAGAGGCAATGGTGAATTCAAATAGTATCAGGAAAGGATTTATAAAAAAGGAAGACTGGCATAAATTGACAAGTGCAGCGAGTAACCTTACCGGTGCGCCGATTTTTATTGATGACTCATCAGCTATTACCGTTCTTGAGCTGAGGGCAAAGGCAAGAAGATTAAAAATGGAGCATGGACTAAGCCTTGTGATAGTAGATTATCTTCAGTTAATGAAAGGAAAGGGAAGTTTTGAAAGGCGTGAACAGGAAATATCCGATATTTCCCGGTCACTAAAAGCCCTCGCAAAGGAATTAAATGTACCTGTTGTCGCAGTGAGCCAGCTCAACAGGAGTGTTGAACAGCGGAGACCCCCGAAGCCTATTTTAGCGGATCTTCGAGAGTCAGGTGCCATAGAGCAGGATGCAGATGTGATACTCTTTCTTTTCAGGGATGAGATTTATAACAAAGATGCAAAAAAAGGAGAAGCAGAGATTATTGTTGCAAAGCAGAGAAACGGACCAACAGGTATAGTTAATTTAACATTTATTTCAAACTGTACACGATTTTTGAATAGGACTGACAGAGGCTATCAAGATGTTGAGGAGGAGGTATTTTGAAAAGGTCCCCGGCTGTCGCAGGACAGTTTTATTATGGGAATGCCTCAAAGTTAACTGAGCAGGTTAAGGGGTATATAGAGAAAGATGCACGAAAAGAAAAAGCGATTGCTCTCATATCTCCTCATGCAGGGTTAGTTTACTCAGGACCTGTCGCAGGAGCAGTATATTCTTCAATAGATTTTCCAGAGACATTTGTACTCATAGGTCCAAATCATACAGGTCTTGGTACACAGATATCTCTGATGGAATCAGGTGAATGGGAGATACCAACTGGTGTTTTCTCTGTTGATGAAAAGGTTTCATATAAGATTGCGATGAATGTATCTATTGTCACAAAAGACACGCAGGCACATATGTTTGAACATTCACTGGAGGTTCAGCTTCCCTTTATTGCATATTTTTCAAAGAAAATAAAAATTGTACCTATCGTGATACTTTCAGCATCTGTTGAAGAATGCAGACTACTTGGAGAGGGCATTGCAAAGGCAGTAAAAGATGTAGGCTATTCTGTTGTAATCGTGGCAAGCTCTGATATGAGCCATTATGTAACTGATGATGTTGCAAGACAGAAAGACAAAAAAGCGATAGATAAAATTCTATCCCTTGACCCGGAAGGACTTTATGAAATAGTGAAGAAAGAAAGGATATCAATGTGCGGGTATCTTCCTGCCACAACAGCGCTGTTTGCAGCAAAAGCACTCGGCGCTCAGTCTGCAAGGCTTGTTCGGTATGCTACATCTGCAGAGGTAAGTGGTGACTACGACCATGTGGTTGGCTATGCAGGCATTATATTGAGATAAACATCAATTATATAAAATATAAGGAATTCAAATGCCGAAAGAAAATAAGAGAATAAATAAAAGATATTTTGTTAATGGAGTCCAGGGTAATGTACTCTATCCCTCAGACCTGCATATTATTAATATTAGTATCGACGGAGCTGCGATCGAAACCAAAAAAAGGCTTGAATTGAATAGAGAGTATTCTTTTAAGGTTAAATATAAAGATTCCTTTTTAAACTTAAAGGGACTTGTAGTCTGGTCGATACTCAGCCAAACAGAAAAAAGGGACTCTGGAGAAATCATGCCTATATATAAGGCTGGAATAAGATTTACAAACATCCTGAATGAAAAGGCAACCATGCTCCTTAAATTTATTGAGGAGAATAGGATTAAAACATACGAAAAGAGATTCGGGGGAATAAGAGTTAAGATTGCTTCATCAAAGGATGTAAAGATTGATTTACCGTGTAAATATGAAGTCAAAAAAATAAGTCTTTCAGGGATGCTCATTAAGACTGAAAGTCCATTTGAAATTAACGTACAGTATGAAATGGAATTTTTAGTTAATGATCATAGAGTAAATGTTATAGGCAAAGTTTCTAACTGTGCAAAAATTGTTTCGG
>JBGPQS010000127.1:0-4330 GCA_041489235.1 Thermodesulfovibrionia bacterium | reverse complement strand
GAGAATTCTCGTAGTCTTTCACGTCTTCAAGTTCTTTGGGGGCTTTTATAGTGATTCGAGGAGCTGCACGTTTCTTGTCAGCTCTCCTGCCTCCAAAGCCATATGCCGTCATTTCAAGCTCTTTCTTCTGCTCCTTTGACCTGGCAAGAGGGTTGAGTAAAGTACGGAATCCAACATAATGGCGAAAAGCAAAGGAATTGTCTATCAACCAGCCATTAATGCTAAAAAACCCTAAGTGATACCTGATCCAGGGATTGTTTAAAATCTTTTTCGCAGTCCCGATCCCAGCATGTTCTCTCAGATTAAGAGGGCTTGTCCCAATAATTAATAACTTAGGTTGATATAATTTAATCAAGATTTCCGAAAGTGCTGATGTGCTGAGTTCGGACACGCCACCCAAAGCAAAATTAAAACAAAGAATGTCTTTGCCTGTATGGCTTTTATAAGCATCTTGAAATATTTCGGGATTAATGGCACGATAGACCATTGAAGAGCCCAGGAAAAAACAATCCACCCTGCCTTCCTTCTTCACAAACGTATTCAAACGGGAAAGTTTAACGTCAATCGTTACGTGACCACTCCCTATACTCTGCATTGGTAAAAATCTCTGAATAAAGTTGATGCGAGCAATTCCTTCGCACAGTCCAACAAGAATAATCAAGATCACCACAGCAAGACCCAGTGTTTTTCCAAAAGGCCGTCTGAGACGCAATGTTTGAGTCGTGATAGTAAAGTTTCCCATTCTTACGCTGCCCGATAATTTTTATTTGATGATTTTACAAACGCTCACTTGTTCTGCTTTTATCTGTTTTTTACCTATTTATTTTACTATGAAGTGTCGGTCTTCAATAATGAGACCGGTCATATACAAAGTCTTTATTTTTTATCAGTGTTAATAATAAGTAATCAGTAATTTATTATCAAGAAGCAACCGAACCTTATGTGCCCCACTCTGAAGGTTATAAAGCATTTCTGTTATACTTTTCTTATGAAGAATCAGGAAATTGCGAGGATATTTAATGACATTGCTAATCTGCTCGAGATAAAGGGTGAAAACCCTTTCAGGATAAGGGCGTACAGGCGTGCAGAACAGAACATAGATGGCCTCACAAGAGATGTTGCAGAAACACCAAAAGATGAGCTTATGAAGATCCCTGGAATCGGGCAGGACCTTGCAGGCAAGATTGAAGAGTATGTGAAAACAGGGAGACTCCAGTTTTATGAAGATCTCAAGAAAGAAGTGCCTGAAAGTCTCAGTGTTCTTCTTTCTGTTCCCGGCCTTGGCCCGAAAACTGCAAAGCTTTTGTTCGAGAGATTAAAAGTAAAAGACATAGAAACCCTTGAACAGCTTGCCAGAGAACATAAGCTCATAGTACTGCCCGGTATAAAAGAGAAGACAGAGGAAAATATACTCAAGGGTATTGAGATGCTGAAGCGTGGAATGGAAAGGCAGCCATTAGGGAAAGTGCTCCTGTATGCCAATGACATACTTAAACACTTAAAAAAGAAAGCTCCAGTGAAAAAACTCACTATAGCAGGAAGCATCAGGAGGTGGAAGGATACAATCAAGGACATAGATATACTTGCTACATCAGAAAATCCAAAAGAGGTGATGGATATCTTTGTCCATTTGCCCCATGTGAAGGAAGTCCTGATGCATGGACCCACAAAATCGAGTGTCATCATATTTGAAGGATTGCAGGTTGACCTGCGGGTTGTAGAAGAAGATAGTTTTGGTGCAGCATTGGCATATTTTACAGGGAGCAAGGCACATAACATACGATTGAGGGAGATGGCAGTAAAATCAGGCCTTAAGATAAACGAATACGGTGTATTCAGGGAAAAAGATAATAAAAAAATTGGCGGGAAAGAAGAAGAAGATATCTACAGGATTTTGGGTCTTCCCTACATACCACCGGAGCTCAGGGAGGATTCAGGTGAGATAGAGGCTGCGATAACTGGAAGGCTGCCTCAGCTCGTTGAACTGAAGGATATAAAGGGTGATCTTCATGTGCACAGTAAGTGGAGTGACGGGAGTCATGACTTTGAGGAACTGATACAAGAGGCAAAGAAGAGAGGGTATGAGTATATCGCGATAACGGATCACTCAAAGGGTCTCGGCATTGCAAGAGGACTCAATGCCGAGAGGTTAATGGAGGAGAAGAAAGAGATAGATGCAATAAATAAAAGATTAAAGGGATTCAGACTGATTGTTGGCACAGAGGTTGATATCCGGAGTGACGGACATATGGATTTTCCAGATGATATTCTTAGGGAAATGGATATTGTTGTTGCTTCGATTCACTCTGGTTTCAAGCAGAATAGGGAGCAAATAACAAAGAGACTGGTCTCTGCCATGAGAAACCCTTATGTCTCTGTTATTGCCCATCCAACAGGGAGATTAATCGGAGAGAGGGAGCCATATGACGTTGACATGAAAGAGGTTCTTAAGGTTGCGAAAGAAACCAGGACAGCTATCGAGATAAATGCATATCCCCTCCGGCTGGATTTAAATGACATATATGCGAAGATGGCAAAAGAGATGGGGGTGCCAATAGTAATAAGTACAGATACTCATATTACCAGCCAGTTTGATTACATGGCGTATGGTGTCTCGATCGCACGGAGAGGTTGGCTTGGGAAGTCAGATATTTTGAACACCATGGGTTATAATTCTCTGATAAAAACGTTAAAATAGCGATATTTTACATAGACAATTTCATAAAATTATGTATAATTATATAACGAAATGAAAAAAGAGATACTCATATACGAAAAAGACAAAGAGATTCTGACATTTCTCAAGTTATTTTTTAGAGGGAAGAAAGAGTACTCAGCCCGATTTATAAAAGGTGATGAGGATACCTTAAGAAGAGAACTTGGAAAGAAAATGCCTGATGCCGTTATTATCGGGAGTCCCGGGGAGCTTGGGAAAGCACAGTCTCTTGATATCGAATGTCCCATTATAGCAATGATAACGTCAGGTCATGTCGCGAAGGGCATTCGTTCTGTGGTCAAATTTGATGTGGAGCATTATTTACTCGCACCCTTTTATAAGGAAGACCTTGAACATAAACTAAGGTTAGCCATAGAGAGAAAAAGCTGGTTCGAGAATCTCTATAAGGAAAAGAAAGACCTTAGAGCTATTATAGAGCTTACACATCTTGTTTCGTCAACGCTCAATCCCAAAGAAGTCCTCTATCTTACGGTAAAGAAGTTATCAGAGATAATAAATGTGAAAAGATGTTCTATGCTCAGTGTGAGTCTTGAGGATCAGAGACACGCATATGTTGTTGCGACATTTGAAGACCCTAAAATTACCAATATGAAGCTCGACTTACAGAAATATCCTGAAATAAGAAAGGCTCTGTCCTTAAAAAGGCCAATAATTATAAAGGATGCATTAAAAGATCCGTTGATGAGAGAGGTGAGGAATATAATAGCTCCTTTAGGGATTCGCTCTATTATGGTGATACCGGTGATTTTTCGTGATGAGGTTATAGGCACATTGCTCCTGAGGACGACAAGAGCCGGTCATACATTTACAGAACGAGAGATAAGGCTATGCATTGCAATTGCAAATGCATCTGCAAATGCCCTTTATAATGCGTATCTCCATAACAGACTTAATAAAGAGAAGACAAAGCTCGAAAGGCTTGCGATAGTTGATTACCTGACAGGAATTTACAATATCAGATATTTCTACAATAGACTCGAAGAGGAATTTAGCAGAGCAAAGCGATACAATACACCGTTAAGCTGTTTAATGTTTGATATCGACCACTTCAAAAATGTCAATGATACGTATGGTCACAGGACTGGCGATATTGTCCTCAGAGAATTTGCACAGCTCATTAAAAGGCATACGAGAAGGTCTGATGTCTTTGCACGATATGGAGGCGAAGAGTTCATAATACTCTTGCCACAGACATCAATGCAAGGTGCAATTATTGAGGCTGAACGACTGAGAGATGTATTGAAAGAGCACCAATTTAGTATTCTTAAAGAAGAGAGTAGAATTACGGTGAGTGTAGGGATCTCCTGTAGTCCTGATGAAAAGATAACATCTCCTGATGATCTCATAAACTTTGCAGATAACACACTATTTACCGCTAAGAAGAAGGGACGCAATCAGATCGTTGTCTATCCTCCATTGGCATAAAGCAATCCAAAAACCAGATAATAACCAATAACCAAATTACAATAACCAATAATCAAATCCCAAGTTCCAAACCTATTTGGTCAATTGGTGCTTGGGTATTGGAATTTATTTGGTGATTAATTATTGGTTAATTTGAATTGAGGAGAGTGCATGACAAAGATTTGTCAT
>JBGPQS010000126.1:0-4336 GCA_041489235.1 Thermodesulfovibrionia bacterium | reverse complement strand
TGGAAATGTGATAAGAGCTAAGAGCAAAGGGCTAAGAGTCAAAAACTCTATGCTCTTAGCTCTTTGCCCTAAGCTAAACAGGAGAAGAAATGGCTTTTACGCCACCAAAAGAGACATATACAGGTAGGGTTTGTTCGGTAACCATCGGGGTTGATGATAAAGCAGTTACCTTTGGAGGAGAAAATGTACTTCCCTTTCATACCTTCGAAGGTGTAGTGCCGAATAGTCCTGTTATTGCCTATGAGATACAGGATGTTCCTCCGAATGATTGGCCTGAAAATGTACAGAAGCCATTCAAAAATGTTTCAAATAATCCTGTTACCTGGGCAAAGTTCTGTCAGGATATCCTTAAGGCAAAGGCTATAGCTCTCAGATTGATAGGTACACACCCCGACAGAGAAAACCGTTCACCTGAAGATGCAATAAAAACGGTGAAAGAAGTTCTTTCTACTATAAATGTTCCTTTAATAATACTCGGGAGTAACCACACTGAAAAAGATGCAGCTATCTTAGTTGCTGCAGCAGAGGCTGCAAAGGATAAAAATTGCATTATAGGTAAGGCGCAGGAGGCTAATTATAAGACGATTGTTGCCGCTGCAATAGCACATAACCACAAATTAATTGCGATGTCAGAGCTTGATGTAAACCTATCCAAACAACTTAATATATTAATTACACAGATGGGCTTCGACAGAGAAAAGTTAATTATAGACCCGATGTGTTCAGCTCTTGGATATGGGCTTGAATATACCTATTCGGTTATGGAGAGGATAAGGCTTGCTGCCCTTGCACAGAATGATCTATCAATGCAACCACCGATGTTAGGTGACATAGGGATGTATGTCTGGAAGGTGAAAGAAACACAGGTTTCTGAAACAGATGTGCCTCAGTGGGGTTCTGCGGAGGAGAGGGGAATAACATGGGAGGCTGTTACCGCAATAGCGTTGCTCTTAGCTGGTGCTGAACTTCTCATAATGAGACACCCTAAGGCAATTGAGGCAGTGGAAAAGGTAATTGATGAGTTGGTGGAGGTTTAAATGGCCCTGACCGGCGTTGAGATATTTAAACTTCTGCCAAAGACAAACTGTAAGAAGTGCGGTTATCCTACCTGTCTTGCCTTTGCAATGAAGCTTGCGCAGGGCCAGGTCTCTATAGATTCATGTCCTGATATTCCTGAAGATATAAAACAAAAACTTGCCGAGGCATCTGCACCTCCAGTAAAGCCAATTATATTCGGTACAGGTGATAAGGCTGTAAAGCTTGGAGAAGAGACGGTACTTTTCAGACATGAAAAAAAGTTTGTGAACCCCTGTGTCTTTGCACTCGAGATAAAAGACACACTTTCCGAGGCTGATATACATAGAAGAATTGAAGGAGTTTTGAATTCAGAGATAGAGAGGGTTGGTCAGAAACTGAGAGTAGATGCGATTGCTCTCACAAATGATTCAAACGATGAGAGCAAGTTTGATGCTGGTGCAAAGATTATTGTAGCAAATGCACCCGGAATTCCGGTTATATTATGCACAGATAATCCAAAGACAGCTGATACGGCAGTAAAACTTTTTGCAGACAGAAAACCAATTATATACGGTGCAAACTCTAAAAATTTTGAGTCGATGGTGAATGTTGCAAAGACATATAAGGCAATCCTTGGGGTTGCCGTATCCTCCGCCTTTGGCGGATCAGGCGGAGGGCTTGATGAACTGTCCACCCTTACTGAGAAGATTAAGGCACTCGGAGTAGTAGATATAGTAATTGATTCAGGCGCAAGGAAAGCAAAGGATATTCTTAGAGATAATACGTTTATCCGAAGAGCTGCTGTTAAAAAGAATTTTAAGCCCCTTGGTTATCCTGTTATCACTTTTGCTCAGCGTAAGGATAGCCTAATCGAAACCCTTATCGCATCAATTGGCATTGCAAAATACTCTTCGGTAATCGTTCTTAGTAGTATTGAGAAATGGAAGAACCTTGCACTTTTTACATTGAGGCAGAACCTTTACACAGACCCTCAGGTTCCAATGCAAGTGAAACAAAATATTTATAAAATCGGGGAACCAACACCTGATTCACCATTGCTTATTACCACAAACTTTTCTCTTACTTATTTTATTGTCTCTGGCGAGATAGAAAACAGTAAAGTTACAAGTTATCTCGCTGTTATGGACTGTGAGGGCCTTTCAGTTCTTACTGCTTGGGCTGCTGGAAAGTTTACTGCAGCAAAGATTGCTCAGTTTATAAAAGAGAGTGGCGTAGAAAATGATATTAAGCACAGAGAACTTATCATCCCTGGCTACGTAGCAATACTCAGTGGTGCAATAGAGGATAAGCTTGAAGGCTGGAAGGTGACAGTTGGCCCGCGAGAGGCGAATGGAATATCTGCATTCTTGAGGTCAAGGGTAGCATAAAGACAGTCATCTACCAATAGTCGTATAATTAATGAATACCGAATATCAGTAAAAAGTACATAACTAATGACTAATGTATAGGAGGATTGGATGTCCAAACTCATAGCCTCAGCAGCCATAAAGGGATCTCATATGCTTGTAAAGAAGGCTGAGGAGATGCTTGAAAAGGCTATTGCAGAACATGGTAAAAATTTTACCTTTGAATTTCCTGATACTGCATTTTACCTGCCCATGATATATGCAATGACAGGCTTTGCGGTTAAAAACCTTAGCAATATGAAGACTGCACTCGGGATGGCAAAGGAGTTGCTCCATCCGGAACCCGGAGAACACGTATGGAAACCTTATTTAGGTGAGGCACTTGATTCTGGTATGGCAACGCTTTTTGCAGAAGAAATAATCATGGCATTACGCTATATCAACGGCCTTGAGCCTGTAGTAGACACCGAGACAGGTTATGTCTATAACGGATTCATTACAGATACTATTCAGAGAAACTTAGGCATACAGCTCGTGGACGGTACAATGCCAGGTTTTGCTGCTATTATTGGGGCTGCACCTGATGATGATACTGCTGTAAAGATAATCAGAGAACTTCAGGAGAAGAATATCCTTACATTTCTCACCGGTCATGTAAATGGCGACAGTGTTACCAAACAGCTATTAAGAAAGGGTGTAGAACTCGGATGGGAAACAAGAATAGTACCAGTAGGTCCTGATACAGAACACACAATATATCCTTTAAACTGGTCGGTAAGAGCATCACTGATATTTGGAGGGAAAAAGCCAGGTGATTATAAAGGTAATCTCAAATACACGAAAGAAAGAGTTTTTGCTTTTGCTTTAGTCTTAGGCGAACTTGACGACATCAAGTGGACAACTGGAGCAGGGGCAATAAACATGGGTTACCCAGCAATTTGCGATACTGATGTGCCGGTCATCCATCCAACAGGTGTATGTATATACGAAGAGGTTGACAAAGAGCTTGACCATAATAAGATTGTTCAGAAGGCGATTGAGGTGAGAGGGTTAAAAATTGTTATTGAGAAGCCTCCGATACCTGTTGCATTCGGGCCTGCATTTGAAGGTGAAAGAATAAGGAAAGAAGATATGTTCATGGAGTTTGGTGGAAATCGTACACCTTCATTTGAATGGGTGAGAATGAAAAATATGGATGAGATAAATGATGGTAAAGTTGTGGTTATCGGCAATAATTGGAAGGAAAGATATGAACAAGGCGGTCAGATGCCACTTGGGATAGTTATTGATGTTGCAGGAAGAAAGATGCAGAAGGATTTTGAATCTGTTATAGAGAGAAAAATTCACTCTAACCTCAATGAGGCTCAGGGTGTGTGGCATATGGGCCAGCGCGATCTGAACTGGATGAGGATAAGCAATAATGCAAAAAAAGAAGGGTTTACACTTGAGCATCTTGGTGTCATAAATGTGACCATGACTCATTACAGATTCAGAACAATTGTAGATAAGGTTCAGGTGACGTTATATACAGATGAAACAGATGTAGTGAGGTTACGGGAAGAGGCAGAAAAGGTATACAAAGAGCGTGACAAGAGGCTCGGCGGACTTGTTGATGAGGCAGTTGATACATTTTATTCCTGTCTCCTCTGCCAGTCTTTTGCACCAACTCATGTGTGTGTGATTAGCCCTGAAAGGCTTGGCCTCTGCGGAGCATTCAACTGGCTTGACTGCAAGGCTGCATACGAAATAGACCCGACAGGTGGAAACCAGCCTATAAGAAAAGGCGAGCTTATCGATGCACGATACGGGAGATTTACAGGTATTGATGAGTATCTGAAAAAAGCATCAGGTGGCGCAATTCAAACCCTTAATCTCTATACTATCATGGAAAACCCGATGACCTCTTGTGGATGCTTCGAATGCATTGTGTCTATTGTCCCGGAGGCAAATGG
>JBGPQS010000125.1:0-4344 GCA_041489235.1 Thermodesulfovibrionia bacterium | reverse complement strand
TGATATCAATGCAATCCTTTATCTGGACAGGACATTCCTCGGTGACGTTATCGATCCTTACTATAAAGCAAGACGGGAAAATTCTATCCTTATTGGCCTTAACTGTATGCAGGTATCTGAGAACTGTTTTTGTTCATCTGTCGGCACAGGTCCGCATCTTCATGCTCAATCAGGATTTGATATAGTGCTCACGGATCTTGGAGAAGATTATTTAGCAGAGATTAAAAGTAAGGAGGGTTTTGAGATATTACATTTAAAAGGGAAAGAAGCAGGCCCAAATGAATGGAGCCTTAAGTCTGAGAAAGAGAAAACGCTTCTGAAAAGCTTCAATAAAATTATTGATATGAGAGGTCTTGAAGATCTCTTAATGAAAAACCTTAATCACCCTGTCTGGGCAACAACTGCTGATGAGAGATGTCTTTCATGTTCAAATTGTGTTATGGTTTGCCCCACGTGCTTCTGTTATAACATTGTTGATGAAATGAGCATGGACCTTATGGAGATAAGGAGATTCAGGCAATTGGATGCATGCCAGGATTTGAGGTTCGCAGAGGTTCATGGCGGAAATTTCAGGAGATCGAGGGCATCCCGGCTCAGGCAGTTTGTGATGCATAATTTAAACTACACATCACAGTATGGCGTAACAAAAACTGTGGGTTGTGGCAGATGCATCACCTGGTGTCCTACAAAAATAGACCTGACAGAAATGGCAAAAGAGGTTCAAAGGAGTCACCCCTATTGAAAAATCCGTTTTTACCGTTAAAAGCAGTTATCACAGATATAAAAGTAGAGACCACTGATGTAAGAACATACAGTCTGTTGCTGAGAGATGGTGAGTACAAGCCAGAGCCGGGCCAATTCAATATGGTGGGGTATCCTGGAGTTGGAGAGGCTCCTCTATCCTTAAGCTCGATCGTCTATGAAAATAGATTCCAGCATACCATTAAGGCAGTTGGAAGAGTAACAAAATTTATCGAAGGGTTAACAGAAGGAGATGAGATATTTCTCAGAGGCCCTTATGGTTCAAGCTGGCCATTAAAGAGTGCTGTTGGACAAGACATCCTTCTCATCGCAGGGGGTGTGGGCATTGCACCAATGAGACCTGTCATACAGGAAATTCTCAGCAAAAGAGATTCTTTCGGGAATATTACCCTTATCTACGGTGCAAGAAGACCTGACAATATACTTTTCAAAGACGAATGTGAAGTATGGCAAAAAGATAGTGCTGTATTCTTAACCGTTGATGAAGTTCCATCTCATATGATCTGGTCTTACCATGTCGGCCTTGTCACAGAACTTTTAGATAAGGCAGCGTTACATGTTGAAAAGACTTTTGCTTTTCTCTGTGGTCCTGAGATTATGATGCGCTTTGTTTCGAGAGGGCTTTTTTTAAGAGGATTCCTTCCTTCGAGGGTTTATGTATCCCTTGAAAGGAGGATGAAGTGTGGCATTGGACAATGTGGCCATTGTCAGCATGGCAGTCAATTCGTATGTAAAGATGGTCCTGTTTTCCTTTATAAAGACGTGAGCAGATTTCCTGATAGTCTTCTTTAAAACTACGGTTTTAATGTATATTAACAATCGAATATGACGAAGGATGATTTGCTATTTTTCAGAACTTGGTTTTCTGCCTATTGCAAATCTTTCTATTCTCCAGACAGTGAAGAGCAGAAAAATATCTCTCTTAAGGAAAACCATACCTTCAATGTATGTAAACACATTATAGAGATAGCCAGAGAATTATCTTTCAGTAATAACGAGATAATGCTCGCCGAGACGATAGCACTTTTCCACGATATCGGAAGATTTCCTCAATACGCAAAGTACAAAACATTTAACGATAGCATTTCTGTTAATCACGGGGTTCTGGGAGCGCACACACTCCTTGAGGAAAAGATTCTCAAGAACCTCACTGAAGATGAACAGAAATTAATCATCAGGTCAGTAAGATTTCATAATGCCTATTCATTGCCAGCAGATGAAGAAGAGGGTAGTGCTGTTTTCATTAAACTTATAAGGGATGCGGATAAACTGGATATATGGCGGGTATTTATAGAATATTATGAGAGTTCTCAAAAGGAAAGGGCTTCTGCAGTAAGTCTTGGACTACCGGATACCACGGAATATTCAGAAGAAATCCTCTCATGCATCCATAGAAAGCAAATGGTTTCTCTTTCGAAAGTAAAGACATTAAATGATTTTAAACTTATGCAACTCTCGTGGATATTCGACCTCAATTTCAAGACTTCTTTCAGATTACTCCTTGAAAGGAATTATATAGACAGAATTATATCTCAACTACCACAAGAGGAAGATATGAACAGGGCATGTTTGTTTTTAAATGAATATTCACACCTGAGATTAAATGATTGACTGTAAAGAAGATAAGAGAAATTGAGCATCAAAGGAACATGGCGAAGATCTATGTATTTTTATTTATTAAGAATTCTTTTCACCATTCTTAATAGCTTTGTTGGCCCAACAGGTTTCAGGACAAAGTTTAATCCTTCGATAAGCCCTTTTTTTTGTATCACATCTGCTGGATAGCCACTTGTAAAAATAGCTTTAATATCAGGGTTTATTTTTATTATTTCTTCATACGCCTCTATGCCATTCTTTTTGGGCATTATTACATCAAAGAGAAGAAGCTGAATAGTATCTTTATTCTCTATGAATTTAGTTATCGCATCTTCTCCATTAACTGCCGCTATTACTGTGTAGCCGAACTCTTCAAGCACAGCTTTTGTGAATTTCCTTACTTCTTCATCATCCTCTGCCATGAGTATTGTCTCTGTGCCGCCTATTGGAGTTGAAGGTGCTGATATTCTTGCTTCCTCGACCTCTTCTTTGGTAACAGGCAAATATATCTTGAATGTTGTGCCTTTTCCTAATTCACTGTATACATTAATATAGCCATCATGCTGTTTGATTATTCCATATACTATTGAAAGGCCAAGACCTGTGCCTCTGCCCACCTCTTTGGTGGTAAAGAACGGTTCAAATATTCTTTCTTTTGTCATTTCGTCTATACCCATACCTGTATCTGTGACAGCAATAAGGGCGTATATTCCAGTCGTACCGTAACCATGAGATTTTGAAAAATCATCACCTATTTCAATAAGTCCTGTGCTTATGGTCAAAATTCCTCCGTCAGGCATTGCATCTCTTGCATTTGTGGCGAGGTTCATTAAAACCTGTTCTATCTGATTACTGTCTGCCATTGCTTTTAATTCTTCGGAGGCAAGTATGGTCTTCAGTTCTATGTCTTCACCTATAAGCCTCAAAAGAAGTTTTTCAACTCTCCTGACGATTTCATTAAGTCGTACAGGCCTTAAATTGATTACATGCTTTCTGCTGAATGTAAGGAGGCTCTGTGTGAGATTGGCAGCTCTCTCGGATGATGCGAGTATCTGATCCACATTATGCCTTAAGGGATTGTCTTTTTCCATCTTCATTTGTAAAACAGTTCCATAACCTATTATTGCGGTGAGGATGTTGTTAAAGTCGTGGGCAATCCCTCCTGCAAAAGTGCCGATCGCTTCCATCTTTTGTGCGTGCCTCAGTTGCCCTTCGAGATGTTGTTTTTCAGATTCTTTTTTCCTTAAGGATTCTGCCATATCATTGAAGGCGATTGCGAGTTTTCCTATTTCATCCTCTGTCTCAACAGGCACTTTTTCTACTGGCCTGCCTGTTCTTAAGGCATGAACGCCTTCTGTCAGTTTTTTGAGGGGTTTTGTTATTTTCCTTACTAGAAGATATGAAATCGAAGCGCCAAGCATCAAAAAGACAACCGCCATCAGAATACTATCAAATAAAAGGCTCTTAAGTTTTTTGCTTAAAATATCTTTATCAAGAGTAATTCTTACAAACCCGATCGTAAGGTCTTCAAACTTCGATATGTCTTTATCATGAAATAGGGCGTCCTCTGAGTAATGACTGTGGCGTGAGATTACCGGTGCCCAGAACTCGAATTTATTAGAATCCTCAGAGTAAAAAGATGAGTTGGACTTTCTCAGAGTCTCGATTATTTTTCTCTGTTTCTCTTCATCTCTTTCAATAGACGTTATAAAGGTCTTTTTATCTGGTTTTTCTTGCTCTTTCAATAATTTTCCATCAGAGGTAAATATTGCGACTGACAGAATTCCCTTGTGTTGCATAATTCCATCAATGGGGTCTTTGAGCAGGTACTCGGTTTCCGAAAAAACCCCGAGCCGTGAGTTGTACGCAAAAAGCCTTGCAAGCGATTCTCCATCCCTTATAATTGTGTCCTTTAGTGATTTGTGCTGGTGCAGGATAAAAAAAGAGGTGAAAGAAGAAGCAATGATTATGATTAAAGAAATGGAT
>JBGPQS010000124.1:0-4351 GCA_041489235.1 Thermodesulfovibrionia bacterium | reverse complement strand
GAAGGAATTTAATGATTTAAGCGGAATGGGTTTTTTAAGGTCTGTTCCCCTTACGAATCTTTATGAATCTATGATATTTTTTGTATGGTGTTTGATATTAGGATACCTCATCATTGAGTTCAAATATAAAAACCGTTCTTTTGGGGCATTTGTCACCCCTATCGCAGGTTTAGCACTGGCATTCATAGATATTTCAGGTATGTCAAAAGAAATACACCCCCTCATTCCTGCGCTCCAGAGTAACTGGCTCCTCGCTCATGTGATGATGAGCTTTATCGCTTATGCTGCATTTTCCCTTTCGTTCAGTACAGGACTCATGTACCTCATTTTAACAACCGAGAAAAGAAATGAAAGTGCATACATCTTCTGGACATTTACGCTTGGTATCTTCGTCACTTTACTGTTTTTGATGGGCATTGATTTCTTCACATTCAGGGTCGCGGTGAAACCCGAGGTATTTATAAAAAACTATATGTTCAGGGCTTCATTCTTTAATCCATCAATGGTCGTTAAAATAATAAGCTGGATAGCAATGATAGCCATAATAGTTATTGTCTGGAGATACGGGTCTATCCTTAAAATGGTTATAGACAAATTCAGTATTTCTGCTGAAACCCTTGATGAAATCACCTACAAGAGCATCGCTGTCGGCTTCCCTGTATTTACCTTAGGCGGCCTTATCTTTGGCGCTATCTGGGCTGATCAGGCATGGGGGACATACTGGAGCTGGGATCCAAAAGAGACCTGGTCCTTAATCACCTGGTTTGTCTATGCCTTTTATCTCCATAGTCGTATGGTGAGAGGATGGAGAGGGAAAAAAGTAGCAATTGTTGCTGTAACAGGTTTTTTGGCTGCGATGTTTACCTATATTGGCGTTAACTTACTCCTATCAGGGCTTCACTCCTATGGAGATTTCAAATAACCCCTTGAAAAGAATGTGATTTTCAGGCTATTATATTAATAAGCATCTTGTTTAGAAAAAATGTGGAGGTAACACATATGAACACTATAAAAACATTGTTTCTGCTCGTGACATTAACCCTTATACTCGTCTGGGCAGGAGCTGCCATAGGCGGTAAGCAGGGGATGACCATCGCGCTTATTTTTGCATTAGGGCTGAACTTCTTTGCTTACTGGTTCAGCGATAAAATTGTACTCAGAATGTATGGCGCCCGGGAAGTTTCAGAAGCAGAAGCACCTGATCTTTACGGAATAGTGAGAAGGCTTGCACAGAAAGCAGAGCTTCCCATGCCCAGGGTCTATATAATGGAAGAAGACCAGCCTAATGCCTTTGCAACAGGCAGAAACCCAAAACATGCTGCAGTTACGGTCACCACAGGTATCATGCGCATCCTGAGCCGTGAAGAGCTTCAAGGGGTGATAGGCCATGAGCTTGCACATGTCAAACACAGAGATATCCTTATAAGCACCCTTGCTGCAACAATTGCAGGTGCGATCAGCTACCTTTCACAGATGGCACAGTGGGCAATGATATTTGGTGGCAGGGGTGGAAATGATGAAGAAGGCGGAAGTAATCCAATAGCTGCACTCGTTATGATGATTGTCGGGCCAATTGCTGCGCTGATAATACAGATGGCTATTTCGAGGTCAAGGGAATACTCTGCAGATGAAGGTGGTGCTCGGATTGCTGGAAATCCACGATACCTTTCAGGAGCTCTCAGAAAGCTTCACGTGGCTTCTCAGAAGATTCCGATGAATGCTAACCCTGCGACATCACATATGTTCATCGTTAATCCATTATCAGGAGGAGGAATATTGAAACTCTTCAGCACACATCCTCCTATAGAGGAAAGAATTGCAAGGCTTGAGTCGATGAGCCTTTGATCCACCTGATGCGGATTAATTTTGGCTTGACTCTGAGCATCCTCTTTCCTCAAAATATGGCTACTTTATGAAAGCTCTGGTAACGGGAGCTACAGGCTTCATTGGAAGCCACTTATGCGAGGAACTCGTCAGGAGAGATTACGAGGTCACCTGTCTTATAAGAAAGACCTCTAACCTTAAATGGATCGAGAACATTAATCTCAAGTTCGTTCTCGGTGACTGTACAGATAGAGAATCTCTCCTTAACGCTGTTGCTGATTTTGACGTTGTCTTTCATCTTGCAGGACTTACAAAGTCCAGTTCAACAGACGACTTCTTCTGTATCAATGCAAAAGGTACAGAAAACCTAATCAATGCTGTCGCTGAAAAAAATAAGAAACTTAAACGATTTATCTATCTGAGTAGCCTTGCTGCGGCAGGCCCGAGTAATAATGGGTCGCCTCTTAGAGAAGATTCAGAACCCAATCCGGTCTCAAACTATGGGAAAAGTAAACTTGAAGGTGAAAAGGCAGTCCTGAGACATAAGGACTCCATACCGGTGACCATACTAAGGCCACCTGCGGTATATGGTCCCAGGGATGAGGATTTCTTTATATTTTTTAAGCTGATTAAAAAAGGTGTTTTCCCTTATTGGGGAAAATGTTATTATTCATTGCTCTATGTTGATGATCTCGTTCAAGGCATGCTATTGTCTGCAGAAAATAAAGATGCTGAAGGCGAGATATATTTTCTATCGAACAGTAAATCTTACACAGGCGAGGAGCTTGCAATGGAAATAGCATCTGCACTCAACGTAGGTATCACACAGATCAAGATACCAAGATTTGTAATGCCATTTCTCGCTTTTGTTAGCGAAAGAATAAATAAAAAGGGGATCATCAATAGAGATAAAATAAAGGAACTCTGTCATTCGCACTGGATATGCGATGCTAGTAAGGCAATGGAAAAACTTGGATTTATACCAAAGGTCAAAATAAAGGAAGGGATAAAATGGACAGCAGATTGGTACAGGATTCACAGATGGCTGTAAAAAAATCATCAGACATATTTGAGAAGTGTTTCAAATTTGATAAGGCTAAAATACTCATGTCTCATAACCTCTATCCTTTTTTCAGAGTAATAGAAACTGCCCAGGACCCCGAGATCATAATAAAAGGCCGGAAAATGATTATGGTAGGTTCAAATAATTATCTGGGTCTTACAAATCATCCAAAGGTTAAAGAGGCTGCGATAGAGGCCATAAAAAAATATGGGACAGGCTGTGCAGGTTCGAGATTCCTGAATGGCACCCTTGACATCCATGTCAACCTCGAAGAAAAACTTGCCCGCTTCATGGGGAAAGAGGCTGCGCTTATCTTTTCTACAGGCTTCCAGGTTAACCTTGGTGTAATCTCAGCTCTCGTTGGAAAAGATGACGTAGTAATAATCGACAAAATGGATCATGCGAGCATTATAGACGGATGCAGACTCTCATTCGGAGAGGTAAAGAAGTTCAGACATAATGATATGACAGATCTTGAACGGATACTCAATGAATATGAAGAGAGAGATAAGCTGATAGTTGTTGATGGCATATTCAGTATGGAGGGAGATATCGCAAACCTGCCTGAAATTGTCTCACTTGCTAAAAAATATGGCGCACGGACAATGGTTGATGACGCACATAGTATAGGTGTTCTTGGAAAAAATGGGCGTGGTACCGCAGAGCACTTCGGACTTGAAAATGAGGTTGACCTTATAATGGGCACATACAGCAAATCCCTCGCATCTATTGGTGGCTTTATCTCAGGTTCAGCAGATATAATCCATTACATAAAGCACATTGCAAGATCTTTTATCTTTAGCGCAAGTCCGCCACCAGCATCTGTTGCCTCAGTGAGTGCAGCTCTTGACATCATTGAAAACGAACCCGAGCGAAGAGAGAAACTATGGAAAAATACAAGGAAAATGCTCCAGGGCTTTAAGGAACTTGGTTTTGAAGTGGGCCCGAGCCAGACACCTATAATCCCTATTGTGGTCGGTGAAGATCAGAATGCCTTTACTATGGCTATGATGATTCAGGAAGAAGGTGTATTCGCAAATGTAGCTGTCACCCCTGCTGTACCTGCTGGCAGGGCACTTATAAGGACAAGCTATATGGCAACTCATACTGACGAACAGCTTGACAGAGTACTCAAGGCATTTGAGAAAGTTGGCAAAGCACTGGGTTTAATAAAATAGAATGACAGAAATCATCGAGGTTAACACTAAGAAAGACCTCGATGATTTCATAAACGTACCTTTCTCCCTCTATTCACACGACCCTCTTTTTGTCCCACCCCTGATAAGTGATATGAAGGAAAAATTCTCTGATAAAAACCCTTTCTTTATGCATGCAACTGCACGATACTTCCTTGCAAAAAAAAATGGAAAACCTTCTGGAAGGATAATCTCAATTATTGATCATCACCATAGAGAACTTCATAAGGAAAAAGTTGGGTTCTTCGGGTTTTTCGAATCCATTAAT
>JBGPQS010000123.1:0-4386 GCA_041489235.1 Thermodesulfovibrionia bacterium | reverse complement strand
TTCAAAAGAGAGGGTTGTAAGACCTGTCATACTCTTACTCTTAATGGGAATCTTGCTTTTGACTTTCCTTTCAAAATGATAAACAAAAAGAAAGAATCGGTGCGGGATTCATATCATGAAAAATGTATCAACTGTCATAATAAATTTATAAATGAAAAAAAGAAAGCAGGCCCGATTAGATGTGGTGATTGTCACCAAAAGGAGTTTGAATCCATACATATAGAATATCCAGTATGTGAATTTGATTTCTCCCTTCATGACAAGCATATTAAAGAACTGAAAAAAGATTGTAGCCTCTGCCACCACACATATGATATTGAAGAGGAAGATAAAGAATTAGCATTGGTATATGAAAAGGGAACGGAGGAATCCTGCTACTATTGTCATGAGATTGGGAAAAAAAGAGGTCCTGAATTAACAGCAATCACGCGTGTCTCAGCGAAGAAAGGCCTTAACATAAGGAAAGCTTCTCATCTGCGATGTCTGAATTGTCATTTGGAATATCAAAAGAAGGGTAAGGAGGCAGGCCCTACTGTTTGTTCAAAATGTCATACAGGTAAATATAAAACAATTGCTGATCTCGCAAAAATACCACGACCCGACCGTGATCAACCGAAAAAGCAAATCATACGTATTGAACATGCCAAAATGAAAGGGGTTCTATTTGATCACCAGTTTCATGAAAAAAATAATAAGAAGTGCCGAACCTGCCACCATGAAACACTGAAGGCTTGCAAAACATGCCACGATCTTGTCGGCAAACCTGAAGGAAATATGATAAGTGTCGCTAATACGTATCATAATGTTTTCTCTGAAAAAAGCTGTTCTGGTTGTCATAATGTCAAAAAGTCGGAGAAAAATTGTGCAGGGTGCCATCACCATTTACTCGATATGGATTTGCAGGCAAAAGGACCAAAAAAGGAAATCTGTGATATTTGTCACAGGGGTAAAAAAGAAGGTCTTTTATCAAGCAAACCTATCTCAGTTGTTGAACTCACTACTCGAAAAGTACCAGAGAAAGTAACGATAAAAGTGCTGGAAAAAGAATATGAACCATCTACGTTCCCTCATCGTAAAATTATTAAAAAATTGATAGAGATTTCTAACAAAAGTAAAATAGCAACATATTTCCACGGAAACATCCGGACTATATGTAATGGATGTCATCACCAGAGCCGTACTGAAGCCGAGGTAAAGAAGAATGACCCTCCATTTTGCAGGAACTGTCATTCTCTCTCTTTTGATACTCAGAACATGAACAGGCCAAGATTACTCGCTATTTATCATCGCCAGTGCATCGGCTGCCACGAGAAGATGAATCTCAAAGCGACTGGATGCACTGATTGTCATAAAGAAAAGACTGTGCCGCCCACAGACATTTTTTCTAAAACAATAGAGGATAAGCTTTGATAAAACAGAACGGAGGATAGAGTGTATATATTTGACCAAATTTTCCATACCGCTAAGGGCTATGAATATTTGATAGCTGTTGGATTCTTGTTTTTATTTATATTCTTTTATAAATTCCTTAGCACAGATAAAACAGACGAAGAGGAATAAAACAGAGACAACACCATGGGAATCAGCAGACGATACTTTTTGAAACGGACAGCGATGATTGCAGGGACTACTATAATTGGTAGTAGCCAGAATATCCTTGCAAACAAAGATCCTATCCATAAGCCCGACCATTATAGCGTGCTTGTTGACACAACCTTCTGTAACGGGTGTCGGAGGTGCGAATGGGCATGCAACGAGTGGAATAAACTGCCTAATCAGCCGATAAAATCGTTTGAGGATAAATCTGTTTTTAAACAGATGAGGCGGACTCATGCAGGTACATTCACAGTTGTTAATCGCTTCATCAACCCGGAGGATTCAACCCCTCTCTATGTCAAAACACAGTGCATGCACTGTGAGGACCCGGCTTGTTTATCAGCATGCTTTGTTGAAGCTTTCCGGAAAACAGAGAAAGGGGCAGTGGTCTATAACCCAGATGTCTGTGTTGGATGCCGCTATTGCATAGTTGCCTGTCCTTTTGACATTCCAGCATATGAATATTATGAGCCGATCAATCCGAGAGTGACAAAATGCACATTTTGTTTTGATAGAATGAGCAAAGAAGACCGTGTCCCTGCTTGTGTTGAGATCTGTCCAACAGAGACCCTTAGATTCGCAAAACGTGGTGAATTGATAGGACTGGCTCATGAGAGAATAAGGAATAATCCCCATAAATATATTGCTCATGTTTACGGAGAGCATGAAGTTGGCGGAACGAACTGGCTCTATCTGTCTGCAGTGCCTTTCAATGAGATTGGTTTCAGGACAGACCTTGGGAAAAATCCAATCCCAAACTTAGGCAAAGGGTTTCTTTTTATGGTTAAGGTTTTTGAAGTAATTGCTGCATGGCCTCTTGTTTTTGCGGCTTTCTATGCCATATCTAAACTACGAAATAACCACATGAAAAATGAGACCATTTCATCAGAAAAAAAGGTAGAAGAACGTGGAAAGAAACCCTGATTCTTCATTGTCCTGGATTCATAACAAGTTATTTCTTGGAATGACCTTTCGCAATTATCTGAAAAGTAATCTTACCCTGTCCAATGGGATCGCTGTGCTTATTTTGGTCATCGCAATTCCGGTAATGATATACAGATTCGTTTACGGACTCGGTCCATCAACAAATCTTTCAGACACAAATCCATGGGGGATCTGGATAGGTGTTGATGTGCTATCCGGCATTGCATTGGCTGCAGGTGGGCTCGTTATAGGTACCGTGTACTATCTTTTTGGAATGAAGGAATATCATCATTTTGTTCGTCCGGCTGTTCTCACAAGTCTCCTCGGGTACTTGTTTGCGGTATTTGCACTCTTTTTCGATCTTGGCCGTTATTACCGCCTCCCTTACCCCATGGTCGTTTCATACGGTCTCACCTCTATCATGTTTTTAGTGGCATGGCATTTTGCACTCTATATCTTAGCCCTGCTGATAGAGTGGAGCCCTGCTCTGTTCGAATGGCTAAACCTAAGGAAACTTCGTGAATGGTTCAGTAAGATGGCTATCTGGGCTACCGTATTCGGCGTGATCATTGCAGGAGGTCATCAGTCCGCCTTGGGGGCATTATTTCTCATCGCACCCGGCAAACTCCATCCACTCTGGTATTCAGAACTCCTTCCTTTATTTTTTCTTATGTCAGCAATTATTGCTGGAATTTCCATGGTTATTTTTGAGAGCACACTTATGCATAAGGTTTTCAAAAAACAGATTGAGCATTTTGACAATGTTGAATTTGACAAACTAACAAATGGCCTTGGCAAAGGAGCCTCTGCCGCACTATTTACGTACTTTTTCCTGAAATTATTTGGCATTGCTCACTCTGATAAATGGGAGCTCCTCACCACTGCATATGGCAGCTGGTTTTTGTTTGAAATCTTAGGGTTCGTACTCCTTCCAGCCTTTCTCTTTGCTTATGGCGTAAGATACAAGAATGTAAAGGTTACGCGATGGACAGCCTTTTTAACGGTGATCGGTGTTGTGCTGAATAGAGTTAACACATCTATTATTGCATTTAACTGGAATGCTCCCGAGAGGTACTACCCGATGTGGACAGAAGTCGTTATAACGATTGGTGTGATAACTATGGGGGTTCTCACATTTCGGTGGATTGTTAACAGAATGGCTATCCTCTACGACCATCCAGCCCATGAATCAGCACATTAATTCTGGTTTTTATGCCAATAAAACAAGAAAGAATATACTTACGATATTGTTAAAGTTTTATTACCAGCTTATATAACTCTGGATATTCTTTTTTAGAAAGGCCCATATCCTCCTTCAACAACTTCAATCCCTCTGGAACATGTTTCAGAAAATATTTTTTCCCTTTTACAGTTGATAGGAAGCCGTATGCACCAAGGGCCTGCATATGCCTCTGAAGGCGGCAGGGAAGGAGGGTATCCATAAAATCCTTTTTACTAAATCTTTCTTTAAGCCTTTTTTTCATCATGCTCACATAATAATCCAGAAGTCGTTGCCTCATGTTGTCCTCAAGGCGATAGTAAGGATCCCATAGTATTGATACCACATCATAGGCAGGGGGGCCGATCCTTGCACCCTGATAATCTACTAATCGAGGGATTTCACCTTTTGTAATCATGATATTCTGTGACTGAAAATCCCGATGGATCACAGTCTTAGTGAAAGAGTCAACTTTCAAAGCCAGCCTATGGAACTCATCATTCAGAGCTATAAGATTTTTTACCTTTATATTTCTGACACCCTCTACAAATCTCTCAATAAAATATCCTGTTTCCCATCGAAGATGTTCATAATCAAATACCCTATTTTCAAGTAGTGGACATTCTGACACATGTTCAGTTGCAACT
>JBGPQS010000122.1:0-4477 GCA_041489235.1 Thermodesulfovibrionia bacterium | reverse complement strand
GCTTATTATCATCTCCTCCCGGAGAAGGAATCTTTTTTACTATTGCCTCGAGAATTTTTTTAGTGCCTATTCCTTCTTTTGCGCTTGCAAGGATGGCATCATAGCAGTCAATTCCGAGTGCATCTTCTATCTGTTCCTTTGTTTTTTCTGGATAGGCACTTTGCAAATCTATCTTGTTTATTACAGGAATTATTTCAAGATTATGCTCTATTGCGAGGTAAGCATTTGCGAGTGTCTGTGCTTCAACACCCTGTGATGCATCAACCACAAGGAGCGCTCCTTCGCAAGAGGCAAGACTCCTTGAGACCTCATAGGAGAAGTCAACATGTCCCGGAGTATCTATAAGGTTAAGGATATAATCTTTACCATCATCTGCCTTATAGAGAAGCCTTACTGCATGAGCCTTGATGGTAATGCCCCTCTCTTTTTCAAGATCCATCGAATCCAGAACCTGCTCGGTCATCTCCTTTGCACTCAGGGCACCGGTATATTCAAGAAGTCTGTCTGCAAGTGTAGACTTCCCATGGTCTATATGAGCGATTATGGAAAAGTTTCGTATATTTTTGGGCATATTCTATAAAGCCATACTTAATAATTTTAATGAAAGATGATAGAGTATATCCAGTTAGCCGCAGGTGTGAATTTAACCCTCAAAGCCTTCCTGTTTGAAATGCTCATCAAGAGCAAGGTATTTTTTGATGTTGTATTTCCGCATTATAATAAAACTGATACAATCGGTAAAGCTATATTCCTTATCCATACGCACAGAAAACAGCGCCCATGCTTCTTTCTCATCAGTTTGTGTAACCCAGATCTTTTCGATTTGAGGAGAGTTAAGAAGAACGTTACCTACAAAAACTGCTGTTTTATGACCGAGACGCGAGGTAATCAGGGTGATAATTTCATCAAATATATAATTTGTAATGACAAGTTTACCCTTAAAATTACCCAAAAAACTCTTTATCGCTTTATGATCAGGATCTTTAAGGTTGATATAAGCATAGATTGCGCTTGTATCGAAGAAAATCTTTTCTTTCATTTCTTCTTGTAGAGCCACCTGTCATGGTCTCTACCATAAGCCTCATGGTCTTCTGCGATTCCTGCTATTGATGAAAGGGAAAAGGCGCCGGTCTTTGCCGCATAACTGTCTATTATCTCCCTCAATAGTTGAGAGATACTTTTGTTTCCCTGCTCTGAGAGCTTTTTCAAGAACTGATAATGTTTTTCTTCGAGCATAACTTGTGTCCTGTGCATTACATCATCTCCTATAACATCATATCTCAATGTGTAATAAAAAATCAAGTGGGTATGTCTTTATGGAAGCATCCAAAAATTAGGCTTACTGTGGGTATTAAGGAGATGTACTTTCACTCCCTGAACGAAAATTATGACCCTTCTAAGACTCGAACGCTCGAATTTGCAAACTCGGCCTTTCGGCCTCAAACAGTGCAAATTCGCCCTTTAAGGGACGCTCCTCTTCGTCAAGAAGGATGCCCCAAAATTTTCGTAATGTCCGTTCAAGGACATCTCCCCCTCTTATTTCAATCCTCAGGCCTAAATTTTGGATGCTTCCATTGTTTTTATATACGTTGATATTATCCAGATATTTCCAAACATGATATAATGTGCTTATGAAAGAAGCAATGTTTTATGAGGAACTCGATGAGAAAGAAGTAAGGTGCTTTCTCTGTGCACACCACTGTGTGATTAAAGATGGCAAAAGGGGTATCTGTTATGTGCGTGAAAATAGAGAAGGCACATTATATAGCCTTGTCTATGGTAAGGTTATCTCCATAAACGTTGACCCTATCGAGAAGAAGCCCCTTTTTCACTTCCTTCCAGGTTCGACCTCCCTTTCCATAGCAACTGTTGGCTGTAATTTTCACTGTTTACATTGCCAGAATTTTGAGATAGCTCAGTATCCAAAGGAACACGGAGGTGACATCCCCGGGCAGTTTATGTCACCAGAAGATATAGTACAAGCAGCGGAACAGAATGGCTGCAAGAGTATTTCTTACACCTATACCGAACCAACCATGTTCTTCGAATTTGCCTATGACTGTGCAAGGCTTGCACATGAAAAGGGTATAAAGAATGTCTTTGTGAGTAACGGATATACAGGCCCTGAGGCAACAAGAGCTATTGCACCTTATCTTGACGGGAACAATATAGACCTGAAAGGCAATGCCGATCACTATAAAAAAATATGTGGTGCACGGCTTGAACCTGTTCAAGAGACGATAAGGCTCATGAAGGAACTCGGTGTGTGGGTTGAGGTTACAACGTTGATTATTCCTGACCACAATGATTCTGAGGCAGACCTGAAGAATATTGCGGAGTTTATAAAATCAGTTGATTCCTCAATCCCCTGGCATGTAACCCAATTTTATCCAACCTATAAATTAACTGATAAACCGAGAACTCCTGTGAAAACACTAAGAAGGGCAAGGGAGATCGGTTTTGAGGCAGGCCTTAACTATGTGTATGAGGGAAACGTTCCGGGAGAAGGTGGTGAAAATACTTATTGCCCGATGTGTAAAGAACTCCTTATCAAACGCTTTGGGTTCAGCATTATCGAAAATAAAATGAAAGATGGAAAATGCTCAAAATGTGGTACAGAGATTAAAGGAGTATGGAAATAATCAGAGTACACGCATCATGATAATTGCGTCTTCTCCTGGCGAGGAGTAGTAGTTTCTTCTTACACCCACTTCCTTAAAACCGAGGCGTGCATAAAAATTTCTGGCAACAAGATTTGAGACCCTGACTTCAAGGTATATGAACCTGCACCCTTTCCCCTCTAATTCACCAAGAACTTCTTTTACCAGCTTTGTTGCAATTCCGCATCTTCTAAAATCAGGATGAACTGCAAGGTTCAGAATATGGCTTTCATCGATTATATGGTATGCACATATATAGCCAATGACATTATCATCAATGACAGCAACCTTTGTTATGGAGTATAAATTGCGGAGTTCGTTAACGAAGGAGTTCGCAGACCAGGGAATGGTGAATGATATGCATTCAATCTCTAAGACCGCAGGGAGGTCAGACTCATTCATGCCTCGTATAAATACCTCAGCCATCCCCTTTTATCTCGGCCTCTGATCTCCTTATATAAAATGGAACAAGACTTATAGGTTCAGAAAACTTCCCTTCTTGAGCCTTCTTTATTCCCAGGGAGGCTACATTTGCAGGTGAAGGTATCATTTTATCATAGGGTGCAATGATAGCCTTTCCACCCATACCCTCAATTATTTTGTCTCTGTAAAGAAGTGCGCCTTCGCCTGTAAAGATGACTCTTTTATGTGACAATCCCCCCAGCCCACCTTTACTAAGAGGGGGTGAGGGGGGATTATTTTCATCAAATCTTTTTAAAAACTCGAGTACGTTTATTGCAACCTCGTCTATTAATCTTATAAAACCATTATTGTCCCATAGAAACAATGCAGCATAGACCTCTTTTTTTCTCGCATCGAGCATGGTACACACTGGATAGTTACAGTAAGGAAAATTCCATGCAAGTGCCTCAAGGGTCGGCACAGAGACAATAGGTTTTCCTGTTGCATAGGAAAGACCTTTAACAGTGCTCAATCCTATTCTTAGCCCTGTGAAAGAGCCAGGGCCAATAGCAACTGCAAAAACATCCATATCAGATAGAGTGAGCCCTGCCTGTGTAAGGATATGATCTATCTCTGTCATCAGCCTTTCTGAATGTGTTGATTTCACATTGAGCCTCACCTCCGCAATCAGGCCAAGTGAATCGTCAGTAATGGCGATGCCTCCGAGCATCGTTGATGTATCTATTGCAAGGATTTTCATTATTAAAAGCCTAATATATAATTACCTGTTTTTCAAGTACGTTACATAAAAGATAACCGATGTCACTATGCAGATTATGGCTGAGATTGTTACGGCTGTTGTTGTTCCAACGGTATCAGCTACTATACCAATGAGCGAGTTCCCTATGGGTGCGACGCCTAAAAACACAAGCGCATAGACACTCATTACCCTTCCTCTTAGGTTGTCAGGTACAGAAAGTTGTATAAAACTATTCGCAGTTGCAAGGAAACTCACTATACCCCATCCTGCAAACAGGAGAGTGACTATAGAGAGATAAAAAACTTTTGATAATGAAAAGACAAGAAGGGAGAATGAAAAACAAAGGGCTGATAAAGACATAAATTTTACTTTTTTTTGAAAATCTCCCCTGAATGCGAGAAATAGTGCTGCTGATAAGGCGCCTGCCCCTGTAGTACCTACAAGAAATCCAAACCCATCAGGACCTGCGTGCAAAACCTCTACTGCAAATACAGGAAGAAAGGTGATATAAGTCATACCTATAAAGCTAAAGACAGCAATGATGAGTATAATCCTGTATATCTCAGGTGAACTTTTTATAAACTGTATACCTTCCAGAATATCTTTCACGATCCCTTTTGATTCTCCTTTCATATCACCCATTGTCTTCATTTTC
>JBGPQS010000121.1:0-4530 GCA_041489235.1 Thermodesulfovibrionia bacterium | reverse complement strand
AAGGATAGAGTATGAAGGAGCGGTATATCACATTATATCGAGAGGGAACAGGGGTGAACATATCTTTGCGGAAGAACAGGACAAAGAATACTTCATCGAAACACTTCAAAACGCTGTAGAGAAATACAAGATAGACCTCTACGCTTACTGCATCATGGGTAACCATTACCATCTGCTTCTGACGATACCACATGGAAAGCTAACAAAAGCAATGCACTACATAGGATCAACCTATGGAAGTTTTCTTAGACGGCAAAAGGGATGGATCGGGCATGTCTTTGCAGGGAGATACAAATCATTGTGTGTTGAGAAAGAGGGATATCTTCTTGAACTGAGCAGATACATACATCTGAATCCTGTGAGGGCCGGGCTTGCAGAAAAGCCCGAGGGATACAGATGGAGCAGCTACGGATACTATATTGGGAAGAAAGAAGAACCCGAATGGCTGAATACGGATTGGCTTTTAGCAGAATATGGTAAGGACAGAAAATCAGCATGGAAGAAATATAAACATTTTGTAGAAGCTGCAATAGAGAATCCATCAGAATATCCGAAAGAGGATATCATAGGGCAGGCGGTCTTAGGGAGCAAGGAATTCATCAAGAAGGTCATTAAAGGGATAAAGAGCGACAGGAGGTCTAAAGAGATAACGGCAAAGAGGAAATACGAAGGTGGGATAGACCTTGAAGAGTTAAAAGACAACACATGCAGATATTACAATATAAAGGAGCTTATAAATATAAACATGCCTGAAGAACGTCGCGGGAGACTGATGTTCATATTCCTATCAAAGAAAGAGACATCTGCATTCAATAGAGAGATAACAGAGATGATAGGAGGAATCAGTCCATCGGGTGTGACACATCAATATAAGAGGATCGTGAAACGGCTTAAGGAAGACAGAAGATTGTTGAAGGAATGGGAAAAAGAATCAAAATCAATAATGTCAATATTCAAGGGCTGACCCCTTTAGCCTTTAGTATTGAAACATGTTGGAGAAATGTGATTATATAATGGATAACAAAAATGTATGAATGAATTGGGCTGGATAAGGGGGTATGTGAGGTGAGTAAATTCTGGGAGAATATCTTTAAATTTCGCCAGAAGAAGACTGAGGAGATAGATCATATTCTCTTAAACATTCCCATTTTTCAGGATTTAAACCGCAGTGAATTGAAAACGATAAAACGAATTCTCCATCAGAGAGAATATGTGAAGAATGAGGTAATCTTCCATGAGGGAGATGTCGGGCTGGGAATGTACATTATTGCAGAAGGTGTTGTTGAAATTGTGTATGGGCCAGAAAAGCAGATGCTGGCAGAGCTGAAAGCCGGAGATTTCTTTGGCGAATTAGCCCTCCTTGATGACTCACCACGAAATGCAACTGCTGTTTCGAGAACGCTCTGTCAAATGGTGTGTTTTTTCAAGCCTGAACTCTTTGACATTATCAATCGCAACCCGAGACTCGGGGGGAAGATTTTATTGAAACTTGCATGGACTATCGGTGAGCGTCTGAAAAGCATGAATGAACAGGTGAGCGCATTAAAGTGCATTCACCAGAAGCCTGACTGAATAACAACTGAAAATCTATGGGAAACACAGATAAGCTCGTCAAAATAACCATTTTTTCCATTGCTGTCGTTATACTCATATCGTTTCTCTTTATTATCTCTAACATCGTGAAATTGGTGATCATAGCCGCTCTGCTGTCATATATCTTAGACCCGCTGGCAAATTATTTTGAGTCCCGTGGACTGAATCGCACATCTGCAACAGTCGCAATATTTGTAATCATTTCTACACTTATTGGTGTTACAAGCCTTGTTTTTTTGCCTGTTCTATCTCAGGAGATAATGGCACTTCAAGATGGTTTTAATACTGAAAGTGCAGAATTGATAATTTCCCGACTTGAAAATTTTATTATCAATAAACTTGCCTTCATAGGTTTCAGCGATTTACATCTCTCAGGCAGGATTCAGGATGCCACAGCGAAATTTGGAGAGTGGATTTTTACCCACCTATTCGATGCAGCTTCTGTAATCACGAGTATTATCCTTATGCCTTTCATTGTGTTTTTTCTTTTGAAAGACGGAAGGAGGTATAAAAAAGCATTTGTCAGTATTGTGCCAAACAGATACTTTGAATTCAGTCTCTATTTACTCCATAAATTGAACATTCAGGTAGGGAACTATCTGCGTGGCCAGATGCTTGATGCGTTGTTCGTGGGAATTATCGCTGTTTTTGCTCTCTGGATAATCGGGGTTAAATATTTTTTCATGATCGGGGTTTTTGCCGGACTGGCAAACCTCATTCCCTATTTCGGTCCTCTTGTCGGGGTAATACTTGCTGTTATTGTGTCGATACTTCAAACCGGGAGTTTTAGTATGGCGTTTTATATCATTGGTATATTCATTGTGATAAAAATCATTGATGATGTTTTTCTCCAGCCGCTAATCGTGGCAAAAAGTGTTCATATGAGTCCACTCATAGTATTATTGGCTGTTTTGATCGGTGGGAAATTGTTCGGGATACTCGGGATGTTATTGGCTGTACCGTTTACCGGTTTTATAAAAGTTGTTGTGCATGAGAGCATTCTCAATTATCAGAGATACAAGTAATAAACAGGGACAGCTGTTAATACTCAGTAATTAGGGAACTCTTTTTGTCCTCATGTCCCCTTTTTTATTTCCGCTATTTATATCCTTTTGTGTTTTCTTAATCTCACAAATCTTGTGAAAATCCGGTTCCACTCCATTTCTTTTTTAAAGCCTATACCTTCAAACATGACTGTGGTCTTTTGCATGTCAGATTTTTTTACCTCTATTGTTGGTTCGTAGATTGAGAGTATGCCGCCAATCTTTATCGCCTTTCTCATAATTTCTGCGGCATTATTCTTATTGATCACTTCATGGAAGCTGTAATACATGAGGCAGACGTCAACACATTCGTCTCCAATGCTGTATGAGGCAATATCACCCTGAACGATATCAACTTTATCGCCAAAACGTTGAACCCTCTTTTTCAGCTTTCTTACCATGCCATCCTGTAATTCCAGTGCGTAAACCTTCTTTGCACGTTGAGCAATCACCTCTGTTATAAAACCATTGCCAGCACCAACTTCAAGCACAATGGAATGAGGAGTAATGCCACATTCATCTAAAATCTTCTCTCTGTCTGTGAAGGCCTTTCTGATAGGATTATAAAGTATAAAAGAAAGCCACGAAGGACAAATACACATGTTATCCTTTCAGGAAAACAGTAAAGTTATTCCGCTTCTAAACATATCTTTTCTCAAAGTATATAGAGAAGGTATAATATACTTTATAAGGTAAAATTGTGAAATTTTCAGTATGCAGGATTCAAGATTGTTATTAAAATTGAGCGGTTTTTCAAATGCATAAAGGCTATCTCTGTATAGTTCTCCACGCCCATCTGCCGTATATAAGACATCCGGAGTATGACTATTTTCTTGAAGAAAACTGGTTTTATGAAGCACTTACTGAGACGTATATTCCATTGCTCGATATGTTCAACAGACTTTTAAATGATGGTATTGATTTCAGAATAACCTTATCACTGAGCCCGACGCTTATAGAGATGTTTAATGATGACCTTCTCAGGGAGAGATATAAAAGGTATATTGAGAGATTAATCGAGTTATCAGAAAAAGAAGGTTACAGGACAAGGGGCGACATTCATTTTGAACCAATAGTCAAAATGTATAAAGAAAAATTCCTGAGAATAAAATGCCTCTTTGAAGATGTATTCAGGAGAGACCTTGCCTCAGCCTTTAAGGCATTACAGGATACAGGGAAAGTTGAACTCATTACATCTGCTGCAACACACGCCTTTCTCCCTAATATGTCCATGTATCCCCAGGCGATAAGAGCGCAGATAAAAATAGCCACAGAACATTATAAGCAGAATTTTGGAGTATACCCCAATGGCATATGGTTGCCTGAGTGCGGCTATGTCCCGGGTATGGGCAGATATATAAAAGATGCAGGTATAAAGTTTTTCTTTCTTGATACACATGGAGTACTTTATGGAACCCCGACGCCCCGGTATGGTGTGTACACGCCAGTTTCGTGCCCATCAGGTGTTGCTGCATTCGGCAGGGATACAAAATCCTCAAAGCAGGTCTGGTCTTCTATTGAAGGGTATCCAGGTGACTTTGATTACAGAGAATTTTACAGAGACATCGGCTATGACCTCGATCTTAACTATATAAAACCATATATTCATCCGGATGGAATAAGAACATATACAGGCTTGAAATATTACAGGATAACGGGGAAGACAGATAATAAAGAGCCATATGTTATAGACATTGCAAAGAAGAAGGCAGAAGAACATGCGAGAAATTTTATTACGAATAAAGAACTTCAAATACATTTTTTGTCAAGTAGCCGTAAGTTTCGAAATGCTCTTCTTAAACCAGTAATTACAGCGACATACGATGCTGAGCTTTTTGGTCACTGGTGGTTTGAAGGCCCGGAGTGGCTTGATTTTGTTATGAGAGGAATATTT
>JBGPQS010000120.1:0-4644 GCA_041489235.1 Thermodesulfovibrionia bacterium | reverse complement strand
TAATCAATTTTTCATTGCCAGAGCAGGTAATAAGCCGAGTTCTGTTTCCGTGACCATTCCTCTAAGGTCTCGTGTTATCACCAGACTCTTGCGATACAACCCGTTCCGTCTCTCTGACCCGCCTAAGGCAGGTGGAGATTTGAAGGGGCCCCTCTCAAAACGGAACCTATTCGACCTTGCTCCAGGCGGGGTTTTCCAAGCTTGAGATGTTGCCATCCCAACTGGTGAGATCTTACCTCACCTTTTCACCCTTATCCCGACAAAGTCGGGACGGTTTCCCTTTCTGTGGCACTTTCCTTGGGGTTACCCCCAGTCGCTGCTAACGACCGCCTTGCCCTATGGAGCTCGGACTTTCCTCCCCAAACGAGGTTACGCCTCGATTGGAGCGGCCACCCTCCTGCTCTGGCCTATAACATTTTATTATTAGTATATAACAAATATTAAATTTTTGAAAGGATTTTTTAGTATTTATTCACTTTTATAGTAGATTATACGGTGGCACTGGGGACATTGTATAATTTGTTCATTCTTTTTTAACTCGACAAAGAGTTGTGGCGGGAAATTCATATTACATCCCAGACATATTTCTTCCTTTGCTTCTACCACTGCTAACCCTTTGCCTGATTTAATCAAATTCATATACAGGTTATATAATTCTTCATCAATACTCCTGACAATCTCTGACCTTGCTTCGTTAAGTGCTAAGAGTTCTTTCTCTGCTTCGAGTACCTCTGCTTCAAGTTTCTTTTTGAATTCAGCTACCTTACTCTTTTCGGACCTGATCGTTTCCTCCCGTAATTTTAATTCTTTTAAAGAAGCCTCTGTCTCTTCCATAAGGAGAAGTATTTCGTCCTCTACGGCATAACACTCTTTTTCTACGGATTCTATCTCCTTTAAATGGGCCTGATATTCTTTATTTGTTTTTATCTCTGTGGTACGAGTTTTTAATTTAGTTATCTTCCCATTGATATCATCTAATGTTCTCTCCTTGTCACGTTTCTTTTTTTCAAGTGACTCGAGGCCCTGCTTTATCTTGTCAAGATTTGTCAGTATTTTCTTAAGACGTGTTTCAACCCCGGAAATGTTTAAGGGGATTTCGTTTATAATCGATTGTTTTTTAAGAATATGGATATCGAGTTCCTGGAGATTTATCAGAAGCTTTAGCTGATCTTTCAAGCCAACCACCATAAAAACTTGCTATACAAGTTTTTCGGGCTTATCACCGAAAGAAAAAGATTCACATTTATATTTTTACTCATTACCTTTCACTCTTCACTTAAAACTACACTTTGCAACAAGCAAAAGTGTATGGTGGGCCCACCAGGACTCGAACCTGGGACCAACCGGTTATGAGCCGGTAGCTCTACCAGCTGAGCTATGGGCCCTTGAAAAGACAAAATGCACATTCAAAGATTGATGAAAATTTGGAAAATACCGAGCCTTGAATATTTTAATTTTAAATAGTACATTATGTTTTGGTCAAGGGCTTTTTCTCTATGAATCCTTGACTTCCAGATATTCTCTTGGATAAGATAATAAAATTATAACATGAAAATTGCAATTGGGTCCGACCACGCAGGTTTCGAACTGAAAAAAGAGATCATCGTACTATTAAGTGATCTCGGCATAGAGAGTATTGATTACGGTACAAATGGTCTTGAATCAGTAGATTATCCTGATATCGGCATAAAGGTCTCTGAGGCAGTATCTGATAAGAAGATAGAGAGAGGGATACTCATCTGTGGAACCGGGGTAGGTATGTCTATAGTCGCGAATAAATTTCCAGGGGTAAGGGCGTCTCTGTGTAATGATCTCTTCACCGCAAAGATGAGCAGACTCCATAATGATGCGAATATCCTTGTTCTTGGAGGAAGGATAGTCGGAAAAGACCTTGCAAAAGAAATCGTAAAGACATGGATAAACACTCCTTTTGAAGGAGAAAGACACTGCATAAGACTTAATAAAATCGCACAGATAGAGGAACATTTAAGACATGTTTCTTGAGAATCTCAGGTTATCCGATCCAGAGGTATTTGAGGCAATACAGAAAGAAATAAAGAGGGAGAGAGAAAATATAGTACTCATTGCCTCTGAGAACTACGTAAGACCTTCTATACTTGAAGTGCAGGGTTCTGTCCTCACAAATAAATATGCAGAAGGATATCCGGGAAGAAGGTATTATGGTGGTTGCGAATATGCTGATGTTGTTGAAAATCTCGCGATTGAAAGGGCTAAAGAACTTTTCGGTGCTGAGCACGTAAATGTCCAGCCTCACTCAGGTACCCAGGCAAATATGGCAGTTTACTTCTCTGTGCTTAAACCAGGCGATACTATACTCGGGATGAGCTTGAGTCACGGAGGCCATCTTTCACATGGCGCATCAGTAAACTTTTCAGGAATGTTATTTAATTCAGTGAAATATGGTGTTGACAGGAATACAGGATATATTGACTATAACGAGGTAAGGCGACTTGCAATAAAAAATACGCCAAAGATGATACTCACCGGTGCGAGTGCATATTCAAGGACCATTGATTTTAAACTATTCTCTGATATTGCAAAAGAAGTTGGAGCATATCTTATGGCAGACATCGCACACATCGCTGGGCTTGTTGCGACAGGGCTTCATCCATCCCCTATGCCTTATGCAGAATTTGTGACAACAACAACCCATAAGACCCTGAGAGGTCCAAGGGGTGGGATGATTATGTGCAAGGCAGAGTATGCAAAGGCTGTAGACAGGATGTTATTCCCTGGAATACAAGGTGGCCCGCTTGTTCATATTATTGCTGCAAAGGCAGTTGCCCTGAAAGAAGCACTCACCCGAGAATTTAAGGACTACCAGGTTAAAGTGATGAACAATGCAAAAAGACTTGCAGAGGCACTCATAGATAATGGATTCAAGATTATCTCAGGCGGCACGGATAACCATATGATGCTTGTTGACCTCACCGATAAGGGTACCACGGGGAGAGATGCTGAAAAAGCACTTGAACGTGCAGGGATAACAGTAAACAAGAATGTGATACCTTATGATGAAAGGTCAGCCGCTGTCACAAGCGGCATCAGGCTCGGCACACCCTGTGTGACCACAAGGGGTATGGGCGAGACAGAGATGGTCGAAATAGCTGACATAATCTCATCGGTAATACAAAACATATCGGTAATACAAAACATAAATGACGTCAATGTTATCGAAAATCTTTCAAAGAGGGTTAAGTCACTTTGCAATGCTTTTCCTATATATGAAGAGCAGAGTGTACAGATCTAAGAGTATAAATCATGTGAAACAGAGTTATTAGGTGAAGTGTCCTTTCTGTGGAAGCATAGAAGATAAGGTCATCGACTCGAGGACGAGCAAAGAGGGCGATGCAATTCGCCGCAGACGTGAGTGCCTCAAGTGCGGAAAACGCTTTACATCTTATGAACGTGTCGAAGATGTCCTGCCAATGGTAATCAAAAAAGACGGGAGGCGGGAGCCATTCGATAGACTGAAGATACTGAATGGTTTGAAAAAGGCGTGTGAAAAAAGAGCCATAGGCATCGAGACGCTCGAAGCAATTACAGACTCCATAGAAAAGAAACTAATAGGACTCGGTGTAAAAGAGATTCAAAGCACATGGATAGGTGAGGAAGTAATGGCTGCATTAAAAGAACTCGACAAAGTTGCCTATGTGAGGTTTGCCTCTGTCTACAGACAGTTTAAAGATATAAATGAATTTATGAATGAAGTAAAGACCCTGTTTCAACATAGTAAAGATAGTTTCAAACCATCGAAGAAACGGACTATCTAAGCTTGTAAGCCTCTGAATAACCTCCATGGAACTTCTTAAAAAAGCAAAAAGAACAATCAAAAAGTATTCTATGCTCTACGGGAAAGAGAGAGTCTTGATCGGTCTTTCAGGCGGGCCAGATTCGGTATGCCTCCTCCATGTTCTTCATGCACTAAAGGATAACCTCAGGCTTGATCTCCATGCCCTCTACATTGACCATGGCCTGAGACCGGAGGAAGTGCCTTCGGAAATCAGGTTTTGTGAAAATCTATGTGAAAATCTCACGGTACCTTTTATTACGAAATCCATTAATGTGAAGTCGTATGCGGAAAGTCGGGGGATGAACAGGCAGGAAGCTGCGAGAGAATTGCGGTATATGGTTTTTGAGGAAACAGCTTACATGATAAATGCACAGAGAATTGCATTAGGCCATACAGCAGATGATCAGGCAGAAACGCTCCTGATGCGACTTTTTAGAGGCTCAGGCCCTACAGGCCTTTCCGCGATCCCTCCAATCAGAGGGATAATCATCAGGCCACTCATTGAGATTGAGAGACGCGAGATTGAGAGATTTTTTGAAGAGGAGAAGATTGACTTTATTGTTGATTCATCGAACCTCAGAAAAGACTATCTGCGAAACAAAATAAGATCTTCGCTCATACCAATGCTTAAAGAATATAACCCTGCTATTATCGATACACTTTCGAGAACTGCGGCAATCTTCAGAGAGGAAAATAAATATCTTGACATTATTGTTGCGAAAACAATGATGAGACTTGTAAGCAGAAAGACTGATGCCCGTATTGAATTCTTTCTTTCCCCTGTTGAAGTTATGGACAAGGTACTCCTGAGAAGGGTTTTACGAAAGGCG
>JBGPQS010000119.1:0-4663 GCA_041489235.1 Thermodesulfovibrionia bacterium | reverse complement strand
GATTAACATTGCCTCTATCTCATGGTCATCAAAAGACGGATAATAAGAACGTGCTGATATTGAGATATGGTATCCTGCCTTTCTGAAGAGTTTTAATGTTGATTCCTGAAGGCTTCCCTTTGGAAGACCGATTTTTAATAGTTTATTCATAGCCTCACCCTCTCAAATAATATTTTTATACCTTATGGTATAATTACTTTATCATATTGCTCCATGGTTGTCCAAAATATCAATGCCGATAGACTTAACATTTCTGATTACTATCATTAGAGAAGGTCTTAAAACCTCCCGAATTTACAATCTCACAGGTTCATCTTCAGCACTCCTTCTTGCCTTGTACGATAAACCATTTCTTGCTGTTGAATCAACAGAAGAACGTGCAGAGGAGTTCTACAAAGATATTAATTTTTTCAGGGAGGTTTTAAAAAAAGAGCCTGTCCTTTTCCTTCCAGAACCTGACAGTTCTTCCCTTTCAGGTCAGAGGGCAAAGACATTCTATAATTATAAAAAAAGTGACTCTTTAGTCAGCTCTTTCAAAAATCTTCAATCACTGATGTGGTCAAGAAAAGAAATGGAGAAAGTCGTTTTACCGATTGAGTGCGGAACAGAGATTCACAGGACAGAAATAGAGAAAAAGCTCCAGGAAATTGGCTATAAAATGGTTTCTCTTGTTGTGGAAAAAGGGGAATATAGTCAGCGGAACTGGATTCTCGACGTCTTTCCTTCAACAGAAGATAACCCGCTACGGATTGAATTTTTCGGTGATGAGATAGAGAGCATAAAGACCTTTGATATTGACACACAGAGATCAATAAAAGATGTTCCTCAGTCCTTAATTTTTCCTGCAAAAGACCCTGTCTCAGGCACAACATTGCATGAGTTAATGGGTAACGCAAAATACTTCTTCTCAGATTCGATCCAGGAGAGAAACGGACTCACCGGAGACATTACATTTCTTTCAAGATATTCCATAAAAGGTACGGGCTATGACGCAGGGCTCTTTTCTATAAAAGGTCTGGGGATTATGCCTGAGGAAAGAAGGCATATAGATGAACTCTCCCAAAAGATCAGGCAATTCCAGAGAGAAAACAGGATAGCTCTCATTTCCCCGTCGAGAGGACAGGCAGAAAGGCTTAAAGACATACTGCAAGAAGGAGGTGTAGTTGCACCTATTATAGACAAAGCGCACCTCAATGAGTATGAAGGAAATATCTCGATAACTATCGGTAACCTCTCATCAGGCATCTTCTTCCCATGTACTTTAATTCTCACAGAAAAAGAGATATTTGGGAGTCGGCCTGACTATAGACCTTTAAAGAAATCAAAAGTATCAAAGCTTCTTAGTTCACTCGATGACCTCACACCAGGAGACTTCGTTGTCCACAAAGACCACGGAATCGGAAAGTTCCATGGACTTGTACATCAGAGTATAGAAGGGAACAAAGAAGACCTGATATTGATTGAATATGACGGAGGAAGACTCTACATACCTCTGCACAGTATGAACAATATCCATAAATTTCATTCTGAAGAAGGCATTATTCCTAAAATTGACAGGCTTGGTGGAAAGACATGGCAGAAAACAAAGGAGAAGGTAAGAAAAAAGATACACGACATGGCAGAAAAACTCATTGCACTCTATGCAGAGAGAGAAATCAAAAAAGGGTTCTCATTTAGTCCTGATACCGAACTCCACACTGAGTTCGACAGTTTCTTCACCTATGAGGAAACACCTGATCAGATAAATTCAATACAGGATATTAAACAAGATATGGAATCAGAAAAGCCAATGGACAGGCTCATCTGTGGTGATGTCGGCTATGGGAAGACTGAGGTAGCCATGAGGGCAACATTTAAGGCAGTATATGATGGAAAGCAGGTTGCTGTGCTCATCCCTACTACAATATTATGCGAACAGCACTATAGGACTTTCAAAAAAAGATTTTCTGCATTTCCTGTAAGAATTGACTACCTCAGCAGATTCAAATCAAAGAAGGAGCAGCAAAAAACAATCAGAGAACTATCAACCGGTGATATAGATATTATTATAGGAACTCATAGCCTTCTCAATGAGAATATAACTTTTTACAACCTTGGTCTTCTCGTCATTGATGAGGAACATAGGTTTGGTGTAAGACAAAAGGAGAGGCTAAAAGAACTGAAAAGTGGAGTTGACGTGATCACACTCACTGCAACACCGATACCGAGAACACTTCATATGGCACTTTCGAACATCAGAGATATGAGTATAATCGAGACAGCGCCTGAAGAGAGACTTGCGGTAAGAAGCCTTGTATCAGTCTTTGATGATGAACTGATCAAAGAGGCTATAACAAGGGAAGTCAAGAGAAATGGCCAGATATTTTTCGTTCATAACAGGATAAAGGATATCCATAAGATAGCAGCCTATCTGATAGGACTCTTTCCTTCGGCTCAGAACGTTGATTATTCAACCTACGTTCCAAGGATAGCGATTGCACACGGGCAGATGCCTGAAAAAGAGCTTGAGTCAATTATGCTTAATTTCTATGACAGCAAAATAGATATTCTTGTCGCTACAGCAATAATTGGCTCTGGCCTTGATATACCAACTGCAAATACTATTATTATCAACAGGGCAGATATGATGGGGCTTGCTGACCTTTACCAACTCAGAGGACGTGTAGGAAGAAGTAATGTGAGGGCATACTCTTATTTTCTCATTCCAGGGGAAGATATTATTACTGACGATGCTAAAAAAAGGCTCCAGGCAATACAGGAGATGAGCTATCTTGGAGCTGGCTTCAGGCTTGCCATGAAAGATCTCGAAATTAGAGGTGCAGGAAATTTATTAGGTTCTGAACAATCAGGCCATATCCATGCAGTCGGATTTGACCTTTATTTAGAGATGTTAGAGAAGGCGGTAGCTGAGCTAAAAGGCATAAAGATAGAAGAGGAATTCGAGCCAACAATACGTTTACGGGTGAATGCTTTTATTCCGGAAGATTACATAGATGATATAACACTCAGGCTAAGCATCTACAGGAAGATTGGGTTATCAAAGACAGACGAAGATATAAAAGCTCTTGAAATTGAGATGGGGGAAAGGTTTGGAAAGCTCCCTGATGAAGTTAAAAACATACTTGATATAATGAGGCTCAAGATAATAGCGAGGACGCTCGTCATCACACACATTAAGGACACAAATGGGAAGATTTGTATACTATTTTCTCCTGATACGAAAATAGAACCCCGTGATATCTTTAACCTCTATAAAAAAAGAGACGGGAAGATTAGATTCCTTCCTGAGGGCTTTGAGCTTGACCTTAGAGGACTTCCATGGAAAGAAATTTATAAAGAAGTCTCATCCCTCTTTACATGTTTGGTCATTTCTGATACCTTTAATAAGAATGAAAAAGCCTTGTGAGGAGAATCAACAAGTGAAAATAAGATTAATTTTTATCCTTTTTATACTTACAGTATTGCTTGCTTCCTGCTCAACCACTGGAACAGGAGATACCATCCAAAAGGCAAGTGCTCACTACCAGATAGGGCTCTCGTATTATAACGAAAACAAGACACAGATGGCCTATGTTGAGTTTCAAAAAGCACTTGAGCTTAATCCGAACGACAAAGAAGTGCTGAATGCTATTGGAATAATCTATCTTTTAAAGTTTGAAGATTCTCAAAAGGCAATAGAATTTTTCCAGCGTGCAATACCCATAGACCCGAAATTTTCTGAGGCGCATAACAATCTCGGACTTGCTTATGAGAGAACTGAAAAATACAATGAGGCAATTGATTCATATAAAAGAGCTCTTTCCAATCTCCTCTATCAGTCTCCTGAAAAGGCTTATAACAATCTCGGCCGTGTTTACTACAGGCTTGGCCGTTATGATGAAGCATTAGATGCGTATAAAGGAGCAATCCGAAGGTTGAATGACTTTCATCTTCCTTATTACGGTCTTGCGCTCTGTTACAATGCAAAGGGTCAATATGGCGAAGCTGCTACAGCTATTACACGTGCTATAGAACTTGACCCTCTTTATAAAGGGAACAAAGAAAAAGCAACTGAGGACTTAAAAAACAAGAAATTAATGGTTAAGGGTAAAGAAGAAAAAGACATTGCTGACTTTCTCGAGATCCTGAGGTACTAAGACCAAAGTCACAGACGTTGTTCAAAAGTTTGTTTAACGTGGTGAGTTATTAAAATTATTTTATTTGTTATATCTACTTAACTATTCCAAAAATCATCAAGTTAAAGGTACACTAAGGTATCAATCCCGATATAAATCGGGACATCTTATAAGTACACTATCTTGGTAAAATAAAGTAACGGGGCGTAGCGCAGCCTGGTTTAGCGCACCTGCTTTGGGAGCAGGGGGTCGGAGGTTCAAATCCTCTCGCCCCGACCAATTGCCAGATGGTTACAATTTACCTCATCATTTCCTTGTTTCAAACATAAGTAAAGAAGGGAGAGCTGGCCGGCCAGCTCTATCTTTGAAATTTTGAAATTTTTGTGTGTTTAACCAAATGATGTACGTCTTTCCAGGCTCAACTTTTACCTTAACAACACATGTTCTCTTGTCTTTTAGGTATTGAGGTCCTTCGATAATCTTTGGAAAGTTTTCAGGCGCTATCTGGACCCAGGACCAGCTCCGATCCATCATCTCCTTATTAAAGG
>JBGPQS010000118.1:0-4700 GCA_041489235.1 Thermodesulfovibrionia bacterium | reverse complement strand
TTGTCATTACTCCATGCCATAACTGCAATACCGGTATTAAGGACATAATCAAATATTGGAACCTCGATGTAAAGAATATGTTTTTTGATGAAATACTGGTTGAAACAATGGAAATTCCTGAGGAATTGAAAATAAAAGAATAATTCGTGAAGGAATAAGTATATGATAAAAAAGTCTATTTTATTACCAATTCTTGTGTGTTTTCTGCTTTTAACAATTATCGGGATGAACACCGTTTTTTCAGCAAAAGCAGTACCTGCTAAGGAAGATGTCATCTGGACCAAGCCCGAAGACAAACTTAGTATTGCCCACACAGAACTATTCGGCATATTAGAGCGTCCCCAGGTAGTTTTTGATCATAAGAAACATACCGAAGCCCTTGTAAAAGAAGGCAAAAAGGAAGAGGAAACCTGTAATACCTGTCACCCTCTTGATAAGTCGAATAATCTCATCTTTGAATTCCCTAAAAAAATGATTGGCAAAAACAGAGATTCTATAATGAATTCTTACCATACAGAATGTACTGATTGTCATAAAAAGAGGGGAGCAGAGGGAAAGAAGGCCGGTCCCGTTACATCTACCTGTGGAGATTGTCATAAAAAGGAACTTGAACATGTAAAAGTTAACTATCCAGTTTTTGAATTTGATTTTGCCGTTCATGATAAGCATGTTAAAAATAAGAAACTTAAAAAAGATTGTAGCCTTTGTCACCACACATACGATACGGAAGAACCAGATGAAACATTACGGTTAGTATATGAAGAGGGAACCGAGGAATCCTGCTACTACTGTCATGACACTGAGAAAAAGCGTGGGCCTGAGTTAACACCTATTGTTCGTGCCGCAGCAAAAAAGGGCCTCACAATAAGAAAAGCCTCTCATTTACAATGCCTGAACTGCCATGTGGAGTTTGCCAAAAAAGCGAAAAAGGACGAGAAAGTAGGACCTGTCGAATGTTCAAAATGCCATACCGGAGAATATAAAACAATTGCTGAACTTGCAAAGGTTCCCAAGCCAGATCGTAATCAGCCGGCAAAGCCCTTCATAGATATCGAAAATGCAAGGATGAAGGGTGTCGCCCTCAATCACAGTTCTCATGAAAAATACAACAGGACATGTCGGAGTTGCCACCATGAAACATTAAAAGCCTGCAAGGAATGCCATGGTCTAACAGGGAGCACTGAAGGCAGATGGATAAATACGGCAAATGCATATCACAACGTTTTTTCTGAACACAGTTGTGCAGGCTGTCATAATATAAAGAAAAAAGAAAAAGACTGTGCTGGATGCCATTCTAATATACCGCTCATGGTAATAGAGACAAGGGGTCCAAGGAAAGAAGTTTGTTCTCTCTGTCACACTGGCAAAAAAGAACCTCCCACATTAACTCCTCTAAAAGTCGCCCAGCTCGATCCAGAGAAGGTCAAAAAAGAGGTGACAGTAAAAATTCTGGAAAATGAATTTGAACCATCGAAGTTTCCCCATCTTGATATCATTAAAAAATTAGTTAAAATCTCTAACGATAATAAATTGTCAACATACTTCCATACAAAAATGCAAACTATATGCGAGGGGTGTCATCACCAGAGCAGAGTTGAAGCTGAAGCGAAGAAGGACACACCACCAAATTGCAGGAACTGCCACTCTATCGCTTACGACCCTGAAAAATTGGACAGAACGAGGCTCCTGTCAGCGTATCATCGCCAGTGCTTAGGGTGCCATGAGATGATGGATCTCGAAAAAGGCAGGAAATGTTCTGAATGTCATAAAGAAAAGAAGGAAGGACCGAAATCAATAACAAGCGTTAAAAATTTCGAACTGCCGGTACGTTTTCTTGAAAAGCTCGGCTGGTGAAAGAGTATCAATAATGCATGTTAAAAATAGAGATTTAAAAAAAGTATCTCATAAAGAGAAGGGATAAGTATGGATAGAAGAAAATTTTTAAAAATAATGGGATCAGCGTTAGCAGGAGCTTCGGGTGGAACCCTTTTAACACCACGCACTTCTAAAGCTCAAGAGGCTTCTAAGCACAGGGAATTTTATGGTATCCTTGTCGACACAACCCGATGCATTGGCTGCAGGCGCTGCGAGAAAGCATGTGCTGAGGCAAATAACCTGCCTATACCCGACATATCCGAGAAGTCAAATGAGGCTGTCCTTCAAAAAATCCGGAAAACAACAGATACACAGTACACAGTTGTCAATCCTTATGAGACCGAAAAGGGAAAGATCTTTGTACCGAAGAGATGCATGCACTGCAATCAACCAGGTTGCGCTGCTGCGTGTCTTGTTAAAGCAATGCGAAAGAGGAAGGAAGGCCATGTTACCTGGGATCTAAACTGTATGGGTTGCAGGTTGTGCATGATTTCCTGTCCCTACGACATCCCCAAATTCGAATACAATAAAGCAATACCGTTGATTCAGAAATGCAACCTGTGCTACGGAAGGTTTCTCAAGGGGTTAGTCCCTGGTTGTGTCGAAGCCTGCCCAACCGAGGCATTAATGTTCGGCACAAGAAGATATCTTCTCGATGAGGCAAAGAGGCGTATTGCTCAAAATCCTGGCAAATATGTCCACCATATATATGGTGAGAATGAAGTAGCAGGCACATCACACCTTTACCTATCAGCAGTTCCCTTTGAACAGATAGGCTTTCGCATGGACCTTGGAACAAAACCTTATCCTGAATACAGTACTGGTTTCCTCTATGCTGTGCCCTTCATCTTCGTCCTCTGGCCAATAGTTATGTTTGGCTTTAATCGTGTTACAAAAAAGGGTAGAGTAGAAGAACATAAGGAAGCAAAGGGACACGGGGAAGAAAAAAAGCAAGGGAAAGGATAATCAACATGAGTGAAATATCGGCAACCCCGGAAATAAAGAACGTCAGAGATTTTCTGAGCTTCTTCATACGTGAGCTGAAACCTAAAGGACCCATTTTCACACCCTTTAATGTAATCACTATTCCTATAATCCTCCTCGGTCTGGTACTTATTGTCTATCGTTTTACAGCAGGACTGGGAGCTGTTACAAACCTTTCTCAGGAAATCCCCTGGGGACTATGGATCGGATTTGACGTCATAACCGGTGTTGCCTTTGCAGCGGGAGGATATGTGGTTGCCTTCATGGTTTATATCATCGGAGGCGAAAAATATCACTCCATCGCACGGGCAGCAATTCTCAGTTCCTTTCTTGCCTATGTTTTCTATGCCGGTGGAATCATCCTCGACGTTGGACGCTGGTGGAATATTGTAAACCCGATGATAGGGCGTAAATTCGGGGTGAACGCCGTCATGTTCCTCGTCGCATGGCACTTTTTCCTTTATATGGTAGCAGCGGGTCTTGAATTTTCTCCTGCAGCTGCAGAATGGCTCGGAATGAAGAGATTGAGAAAAATACTTGCTTCACTTACCTTGGGGGCAGTAATTTTTGGCGTCGCGCTTTCGACGCTGCACCAATCAGGTCTCGGTGCATTGATGTCAATGGCAAAAGGGAAGATTCATCCCCTGTGGTACACAGAGTTCATTCCTGTACTCTTCTTTGTTTCAAGCATCTTTGCGGGACTCTCAGTAGTAATATTCAAAGAAATGATATGCCATAAGGTTTTCAAGGAACAGATAGACGAAGAGCATCGCAAGTCCTTCCCTGATATAATCGTAAGTCTTGGGAAGATATGTGCCGTTGTAATGTTTGGCTATTTCTTCCTGAAAGTTATGATGTTTGTCCATGACAGGAATTGGCCATACTTAAATACCCCAATGGGTTACTGGTATCTCACCGAGGTAATTGGATTAGTACTTATTCCCTGCTTCATGTTCGTCCATGGTGCACAGACAAGAAACCTTCCTCTCATCCTCGCAGCCTCTACTTTCACGATGATCGGGATTATCATGAACAGGCTCAACTATGTCTTCATTGCTTATAACTGGCAGGTACCTGTATTTGAAAAGTACTATCCAACCTGGATGGAGTTCGTGATAACACTTACCATTATATTTACAGAGTTGTGGGTATACAGGTGGGTTGTTAACAGGATGGCTGTATTCCAGAAGCCCCCTGAATGGGCAGTCGAAATGGACAAGCATTAGCAGATACGAAAATAATGAAAATGGAGGTGGTACTATTGTGGAAGAAGGCATCTTTACGTATTATGACATCTTCGCGACAAAGGGCATTGAATACCTGATTATAATTGTTTTCCTCATACTTATTATAGCATTCTGTAAGTTCGTGGACATGCGCCCCTATTGAATATCAGACTGTATTTGTTTTCGCTATCGTTCTAATCGCGTCTCAGAAGTTAGGGGAGACTCCCGTTAGTATTCCTATTCTAAACACATGCTTCCTCAGTAAGAATTTCAACCATCTCTCTCGTTAACTTAGGGAATCCTGCGATTTTCCACGTCTTAACGGGTTCTAAGAATTTTTCTGTAACACACTGGCTTGGTTGATGAACGTTCCTACATATAGCAACAGGGACGGAAAAGCATTTGCCATTTTATAATATTTCCTGATAAATCTCAATATTTCCATCTTCTCCTCAGTCAGAGGACAGATCTTACTAACTCCTTCCCTTTCCGCCAGAGTACATGCTACCTTTTCATCCCATTCTTCAAAATTGACAAGAAACCCTTCATCATCTAAATGGATTTTTTTCTTCAACCTCAATGAATGACATATTTACCTCCCTGTAAATCTTACCT
>JBGPQS010000117.1:0-4701 GCA_041489235.1 Thermodesulfovibrionia bacterium | reverse complement strand
TGGCTCAATGGTCGAAACCGCTATAGACAACTCCGTGCGGTCACTGATCGAGAGGGATAGTGACCTTGCGAAGAAAGTCATAGAAAAGGACCACCAGATCAATGCACTCGATGTTGAAATAGATGAGGAATGCATAAGACTTATTGCCCTCAGGCAGCCTAAAGCAGGAGACTTGAGATTCATTACAACTGTCTTGAAGATCACCACAGACCTTGAAAGAATGGGAGACCTTGCTGTCAATATTGCTGAAAGGGCAATCGAACTCAATGAAGAGCCTCTCTTGAAGCCTTACGTTAACATACCAAAAATGGCCAAAATTGCACAGGAAATGGTGAGAGGTGCTCTTGATGCCCTTGTAAAAGGATGTACTAAACTTCCTTACGAAGTTATAAAGAGGGATGACGAGGTGGACCATCTTACTGTCGTGAACTTTCAAGAACTTTTGGCCCTTATGATTCGGGATCCAAAGATTATTCCAATAGCAGTAAAGAGAACGTACATTGCAAAATATCTGGAACGTATTGCAGACCATGCAACCAATATTGCAGAAATGGTAATATATATGTGTGAAGGGAAAATAATAAGGCATATGGAGATCTCGGCAGAAAAACAGGATAATTCTCTTAATTTGCCCTAAAAGGTATCCGATACTCAGACAATACTCCCTACTTAAAATATTGGTAAAGGCTTCTTAGTTTTCGTTTATAATATGTAGTATAGATCGCTTGTTTTGCGAAGAAGGAAAACGTTATCCGTGGACCAAAATATAATATTTTTGAGCATAGTCATTCTGGCAATCATTATCATAATTGTGGCATACCAGAGAGGAAAGTCGGTAGGACGTTTTGAGAACAAGGATAATGAAACTACAAAACAGGGTGCAACATATCTGAGAGAAATTCTGTCCAGGGATCAGCTTATCCATAACCTTCAAAACCGTATTGAAAACCTAAACGAACTGAACAACCGCTACCTGTCTTTTATGCTTAATGTCCCTACCGTCGTTCAGCGGCTTCATGCAACACTCAAATTCGATGAAATTATTTCATCTATTATCGGCCTGGTAAGCAATCTAATTCCTACAGACAAAGTCGAACTCTATATCTTTGATCCAGAAGACAGCCTTCTTAAGAAAATTCCTTCTCGGGGTCAGGCACCAGAAGAACAAATTTCTTATGCTCTCGGAGAGGGGCTGGTGGGCATGGCAGCTCAGGATCGGATGGTCAGGCGAATGGAGCATCTTGATAAAAGATACATAGTACGGAAGGACGACCACCATGACAACTCACCGCTCTGGATGGCAGTTCCGATTAACTTCAAAGAACGCTTGCTTGGAGCCATTGGCATTGGACAAGTCAAAGACCCCATTGGAAATGAAAGTAATCTTATAAAGATGATCGCTGATATAGCAGGCGTGGTACTTCTCAACCATTTTTTACTCGGAGAGGCAAAGCAGAGGGCAAACACTGACCCATTGACAGGACTATACAACCGCAATTATTTCTTCCACATGGCTCAGAACTTTGTGGAAAAATCCATAAGTGATGGGAGCCCTATCTCCATCTTTCTTTTCGATATAGATAATTTTAAACACTATAACGACACAAACGGCCATGACGAAGGCGACAGTCTTTTAAAAGAACTGAGTTTACTTGTTCGTGAGGTTACAAGGAAAAACTCAATTATCGTGAGATATGGGGGTGAAGAGTTCATAATCATGCTCCCCGGGATATCAAAAGAGGATGCCTTTGTCTATGCTGAACGACTCAGAGAAAAAGTTGCCAATCATCCTTTTCCACATAGAGAGAAACAACCGCTCGGCTGTGTATCGATAAGCGGAGGCATTGCGAGTTTTCCCACAGATGGAGACTCTATCCCAAAGGTAATCAACTTAGTAGATAAGGCCCTCTATCAGGCAAAGTCAGAAGGGCGGAACCGCATTGTCATGTACAAACCATTTCTCTTTTCTGAACCTGAAACCGGGGATCAGAGCACAGAGGATCTACCTTGATTATTGATATTTATTATTAATAGTAATAGATCGGTAATTGTATGGAAAAAAAAGAAGAATTTAAAAAATTAATGGCAGAAATAGGCGATACCGTTGTTAAAGAAAATGAGAAATCAGACGGTTCAGAATTTACCATCCCGCTCATCACAAAAAACATATTATATATGCTCATAAATCTTAGTCAGCAAATTGAAGAGCAAGCCGGACATTTTAACGGATTGGAAGAGCAAGTAAAAAAAGTTGAAAAAAAATTTAAACTCTTGGTTAAAGAATTAGAAAAGTTAGGATACCTCAATATAAAAGAAAGAAGAAGTCTCCTGAGGAGAAATATCCTTACTCAAGAGGCGTTGATTAATCTTCTGGAGAAGAGGGGATTAGTTAAAAAAAAGGAAGTGATTGAAGAAATAAACAGACTGAGAAAAGCTTATTACAAAGCAGCCCAAACCAAATGAGCATCGTCCTTTTCAAATAGTATATCCTGCCTTTTATTTATTCGATTTATGAATACTATGGGTGAGGAGGAGTTATGTCAGAGAAGAAATGTCGGTACTGCGAAGCGATGATCCCAAAGGATGCAACAATATGTCCGGATTGCAAAAGAAAAGTAAAAGATAAATTTATCGAGAAATTCGTAGATGGATTCTTTTTTGCAACACTCGGCGGTGTCGTTTTTTTGATAAAACGCATTCTCAATAAATTGAATGAGAAGAAATGATGATTTATTATGGCTGGCTCAATAGCGGTCCACTTTTATACATAAACTCGAGCTGTCTTGTTTCGGCAGGATTCCAGATAGGGCCTATCCCTTTTCTTGGAAGTATCTTAAATCTTCTTTTTTGACCCTTTCCATATTTAAGAATATAATTTACCGTAACGCTTGCCAGTCCCGGACTGTTATGCTCTTTGCTGAGATGTCCTAACCAGAACTCGGTCTGCGGATTTGGATGGTTAAGGATTATATTTCCTACTACCTCATTGGAGAGGTGACCAGAACACATAATTCTTTTCTTCAGTGTATCATGATATTTTCCCTGAAGAAGAGAAAAATCATCATAGTTCGAATCAATAATCACTAAGTCTGCATCAACCATCTCTTTTTTGCTCTTGTCTTCTACCCTACCGGAATCCATGAGATACACAACTTTATGCTTCCCGTACGTAATGGTAAAACCAACAGGTTCAGCAGCGTCATGGTACACAGGAAATGATTTTATTTTCGTCTTCCCTATCTGAAAAACTTCACCAGTAGTAAATATTTCTGTCTCTACTCTAATATTTTTAATAGCATTATTCAGATTTTTAAATGTTGGGACATTCGCGTAAATAGTAATTGGAAATTTTTTGCTAAAGGTACGGATGCCTGTTGTATGGTCACCATGCTCGTGGGAGAGTAACACTGTGGATGGCAGTGAAGAGACCCTGAGAAATCTCAACTTTCGCATAAGATCGCGAAAACCTATACCAAGGTCTATAAAAAAACTTTCCTCTTTTGTCACTATTAAAAAGCAATTACCTTCTGAACTACTTCCCAAAGATACTATCCGAAACTCGGTCATGGGGCAATATACCTTCCAAATCCTTTCCGCCTGAGCCCAGCATCCTTTTAAAGGATAGGGCATTTCTTAAGGCAAAACCAGTGTGGCAATTGTTAAAGAAAGTGTAGACCTTCTGTGCCTTTGAGCCCATCTTCTCTGCTTCTGGTACGAACTCTTTTAATTCTTCATCTGAGTAAAAGTAGTTATATCTTTCGGAAACAGGTGAGTTGAACCAGTGTGGATTTCTCCCATGAAACCTCATATACCCAAAAGAGGAAGTAACCTCATTTATGAAGGGCATGAGTCTTGGAAGTTTTGGCTCATCTACTGCACAGCAACCCAGATTATTCTCCCTTAGAAAAGAGAACGTTTCGTCTCTTGCCCCGTCTTTATTCCTGAATTCTATCACTAACTGACTATCTTTAAGCTGGTCTTTACAAAATAAAATGTAGTCTCTGTTCCTGTGATTATAAGAGAAGAAGACAGGGAACTGAAAGAGCACAGCACCTAATTTATTTGAGTTCCTCAAGGGAGTAAGAGCATGAGAGAATGCATGTAAACTCCTTTCGATATCCTCTTTTGTCGGGAGCGTCTCGAGCCTGTTGTCAAAAGGATCATGGGTTATTCCTTTATACCCCTTTACCACAAATTCAAAGTCTTCTGGAACCTTGTCACTCATAATTTCCATATGTCCTGGATTTGGAAGAGTATAATAGGTAAAATTGATCTCAACCGTATCAAATTTAAGGGTATAGGCGTAATACGATAACATCTCCTTATTTGACAATCTTGCAGGATACACGGTCCCTTTCCAGTCAGGGAAGGAAAATCCTGATGTACCTATCTTTATCATTTTACGTCATTGATGATTGTATACACTGAAAAAGGAAATAGTTCAATCATAGTATAAGATACCATAAGCACCAATATCATATATGAAACTAAACGTTCTCCTTCTCTAGTGTGCTGCCCCAATTAGTTCTTTACACTTTTTGTAGTGTCATTCCGCACTTGTTGCGGTCTACGACTCGTAGAGAATCCAGTCTTTGTTTTTCTGGATTCCTGCTTTCGCAGGAATGACAGAAATAGTAAAGTTATTTTTGAGACAGCACACTAGCCTCAACAGACAGTGTCCTGCAGAATTTATGACACACT
>JBGPQS010000116.1:0-4775 GCA_041489235.1 Thermodesulfovibrionia bacterium | reverse complement strand
GGTATAAGAAGCCCGTTAATTATTTCTGCATAGGGCAATGGATTACCAGTCGGAGGGATAAGTATCGGCACACCACCTACCCTTGCTATCGCATCAGAATAATGCCGCTTGAGTCTCAGATATTCATCTTCTCTATCTGCTGTAATGCCAATTATTGGACTGTTCATAACAGTTTCATTACTCTATCGATTCAGCGATAAGCAGGGCTGGCTTGAGAGATTTCAGAGATTTTTCGGTCACATTTCTTAGCGAACTGTAGCGTCCACAGCCTCGACTGTTTGAGTACGCCTGAGGCGGACAAGTTTCGAGGCTGTAGCGGAAGGAGATTAGAACTGTCGAAAAATATCGTAGTAAGCGAAAGTCAGTCCTGTTCCTCAAACTCACATGTTTTTTATTATACTTATCCCCCATTTTTAAGGACTTTCCCTGCATTAATCCCTGTTAACTCTCCTTCCCACATAATCGGTAACCCGTTCACGATAACATAATAAATCCCTTCAGGTCTTAAAAAGGGCTCATGAAATGTTGCCCTGTCAATTATCTTTTCAGGATCAAAAATAACAATATCTGCGAATAGACCCTTTTTTAAGATTCCTCTTTTACTGATGCCGAATGTCTTCGCAGGAAGCATGGTGATTTTGTGTATGGCTTCACTCATGCTCATCAGTTTTCCATCTCTCACATATTTCCCAAGAAACCTCGGAAAACTCCCGAAGCCTCTTGGATGGGGTTTGCCTTTACAGGTAGATCCTAAAAAACTCCTAACTGAACTGTCTGAGCCGACCATACAATAGGGTAATGAGATAAACCTTTTCAGATTCTCCTCATGCATAAATAAAAATATTGCGCCGACTTTCAGTCTTTCTTGAATTAAAATTTCACACAGCACATCAACTGGTTCTTTTCCTTTCATATGAGCTATATCTGTAAGACTTTTCCCCTCCATCCACGTGTTCTTCTCTGAAGGAGCGGATGATATGAAAACCTTATCCCAGTACGCCTTTGATGGATGTGCATCCCTTATCTCTTTTTTTATCTGTTTTTGAAACTTTGAACTCTTCAATCTTTTTAACTCTTCCTCTGAACCTCCTGCGTAAGTCCATGTTGGCAGTACTGTATCAAGGTCTGTGCTCGAAGCAGTGTAAGGGTATCGATCACATGTGAGATAATCTCCTTCTCTGTTTGACTCTTGAAGGAGTGTTATGACATTGTCGATCTTGTGCCAGTTTTCTTCTCCGCTTGTCTTGATATGGGAAATATGAACCTTAATCTCTGCTTCTTTCCCGATCTTGATAATTTCCTTAATAGATTCTATTAACTCATCTCCTTCACTCCTTATATGGGATGTGTAAATACCAAATCCATATTTACGCCCTGTAATCCCCCTACACCCCCCTTTAGTAAAGGGGGGATGGGGGGATTTGGCAAATGGAGATTGTGAAAGAGCTCTACAAAGTTCGATCAGTTCTTCTGTATCTGAATACACACCAGGTGGATAGATTAAACCAGTAGAAAGCCCGAGAGCACCTTCCTTGACTGACTTTCTCACAAGTGCACACATCTTCTTTAATTCTGCCCTTTTTAATTTCCGATCTTCATATCCAGTTACAGATGCCCTTATATTCCCGTGACCTGCGAGTGTTGCAAAATTGATGGTCAACCCCTTTTTTTTAAGGATTTTGAAATACTCTTTAAAGGTTGCCCAGCGTTCACGGATAGTATATTCTTTAAGGTCTTCTTCCCTGCGGTTGAGTGCTTCTCCATAGAGAGGAGCAGCAGAGAGACCGCAGTTTCCATTTATTTCTGTTGTTATTCCCTGACAGACCTTGCCCTCTGCACGTGGGTCTGCAAGGAGAGTGAATTCTGAATGTCCATGAGTATCAATAAATCCAGGGGCAACTGCTAACCCATGAGCATCTATGACTTTTTCTGGCTTTGAACCAATTTTCGACCGCCTCCCAATAAATGCAATGCTGTCCCCTGAAATACCTATATCTGCTTCTAAAAGCTCTGAACCAGTGCCATCAAAAACAAGACCATTTTTTATGAGCATATCAATCTTCATCTTTTATCCTTATCAAAAAATTTCTCCGGCGATTGTATGCTCTTCACAAATAATGGTAATAAGAGCATCGACACAACTCTTGCACGGGCCCAGAACCCGCGTATATTATCTTCTTTAATCTTCTCCCTGTACATTTCAGCTAACTGTTCTTTGAGTTTCGGGAGAGATTTCATGGTAAGACCCATTGTAGAAAAGAATTCAACAACAGGAATGCCTATCCGCTCAAGAGGTTTTAAAAGTTTTCCAAAGGCACTTATGAGTAATTCTATCTGCGTTGTGGAAACAAGTATCTTTGCACCAGCTATCATAAAAAATACTCGCATCGTTCTGATTAATGATATATGAAGACCATCTTCTGTGATAATAACAGGCCCTGCAATGTAAAGTATCTTGCCGTGCTGAAAAAGCACATTACTAACAAAGGTAAACAAGAGAAAAAGGCTTATCGGAATCCAGCCGCTCTTCAGAGATTTCAATGGTATCCTGAGAAGAAACACAAGGACTGCAACCAATATAACCAGATAAACAGTAATGTCCTGTATAAGAAAAAGAGATATGAGAAAGAGGATATAGAGAATAATTTTAATCTCTGCTGACAAAAGGATACCTATAGTCCTGCTACTTTTTGTACCGAAGGAGAAGAAATTACATATATGTCCAGCCCTGCAGCAATTGCCTTTGCTATCTGCATCCTGTAAGAATCCTTTGAGAGTAGTTTTTCTTCTTCGGGATTACTTATAAATGAAACTTCAACCAGGACAGAGGGCATCCTTGCACCAAAAAGCACATAAAAGAGCGCTTGTTTAACACCAAGATCCACCACATACTTTTTGGAGTCATTGTTCAGAGTTGACACCATGGATTTCTGGATATAGTTCGCAAGCTTCACAGATTCATCTCTTTTAATCTGTCTCGAGAGATCATCTGTGATGACATTCACAATATCCATCTGTCGATTCATCTCCCGCATCTTCTTCAGTGATATTGCATTCTCCCTTGCAGCAACCCTCAAAGCCTCTTCATCATTTGTCCAGTTAAGGAGATACGTCTCTATGCCTCTCGCCGCTCTTCTCGGACTTGCATTGGCATGTATTGATACAAAAAGGTCAGCATTTTTTTTGTTTGCTATAGCGGTCCTCTCTTCAAGGGGGATGAATATATCAGTTTCTCTCGTGAGAAAAACGTCATTTAATGGATTCTCAGCCAGTATCTTTTTAAGTTTTATGGCTATATCAAGCACAATGTTTTTTTCATAGAGTTTTCGAGGACCGATTGCGCCAGGATCATGTCCCCCGTGTCCCGGGTCAATGACAATTCTCCTCTTGACTGTGGCAATTTCTGGTTTCTTGCCCTTATCCTTTATCCCGTAGACATCAATAATAAATCGTGCAGGATCTTCAAGTACAAAGGCATTGAAATCTGCAATATTCTCAAGGTCGAGAACAACCCTTACGGTATGAGGGTCGAACTGACCTGCCCTCACGATTTTCAGTATCCCATCTCCCACAGGGAGACTGGTCTTGATCTCCTTTTCCAGTGAGGCATTTTTCAGGTCGAAATAAAGCCTGTCAGGATTCGCTATTCGATTCTTTGAAAATTCAACAGGCCCTGAGAGATCAACCACAACCCTTGTATAATCAGGGGAAGACCAGTAGCGGATTCCTTTGACATCTATTTTATGAGAAGCTGTAGAGGAAGAAAAAAAGATAAAAATGAAAACCAGAGATAAAATGACAGCAAACTGAAGTATACCTTTGTTTTTTGATTTACAATCCATGCTGACTAAACAGCTTGAACAGCACTTATTTCCGGTATCTCTCTCTTTAAGTTAGCCTCAACCCAGTTCTTCAGTGTAATAGTAGACATCGGGCATGTGCCACATGCTCCCTTAAGCCTTACATAAACCACACTGTCCTTTATTTCAACAAGTTCTATATCTCCACCTTCTCTCTTCAGTCCTACCCTCACTTTTGAGAGAACCTCTTCAACTTTTTCCTTAAGCATAAACCCTCCTGAATAGTATTTATAGTATATTTTCTATTTTATACCGCAAGTTCCTGTATAGCAACTATTTTTTTACCATAAAAACCGATAACCACTTCATGCGTTTAACTAAATAGGGTTTGAAATGCACGCAGTTTTGACACTATACGACACTTTATGATACTCTAAGGACACTTCCTAAGTATCTGACTTGCAAAAAAACCCTTATCTGCCGGAGTGGCGGAATTGGTAGACGCAAGGGACTTAAAATCCCTCGTCCCCAAAGGGCGTGCCGGTTCGAGTCCGGCCTCCGGCACCAAGCGAAAGACCTTACCGCTTGACTCTTTTTTCTGATAAAATTTTGAAGAGATATTTATAATGAGAAAAATCATGTTATTTTTCAGATATGGGTTTGTGGAATGAAAAAACTGATCATCCGTGATATGAAGGAAGATGATATCCCTTTCATATTGGAAATCGAACAGATTTCGTTCAGTACCCCCTGGTCCAGAGAATCTTTTCTCAATGAACTATATGAAAAATATGCATTATCAAAAGTTGCTGTATCTGAGGAAAACGTTATCGGATATATCTGTGCGGATTACCAGCATCACGAAGCTCATATCCTGAACCTTGCTGTGCATCCTGATTTCAGAAAACGGGGTGTTGCAACACTTCTGATGCATGAGTCAATGATGGAATTGAAAAAGAAGGGCTGTGTTTTTCT
>JBGPQS010000115.1:0-4779 GCA_041489235.1 Thermodesulfovibrionia bacterium | reverse complement strand
CTCTGTGGTGGTACCGAGGCTCCTGTATGCAGGGTATGTGTTGAAGGATATGGTGCATCAGGTGCGTTGTCCAGAGTGAATGATTCCACTGCGAGCAGGCCATTTGACAGGACAAGAGATGGATTTGTCATTGCAGAGGGAGCGTGTATCCTTGTCTTAGAAGACTATGAGTATGCATTAAAAAGAGGTGCGAAGGTTTACGGAGAAATTATAGGGTATGGTAATACTACAGACGCATTTCACCAGACAATACCTTTTCCAGAAGGTGAAGCCCGGGCAATAGAGATAGCGCTTATTGAAAAAGGACTATACCCTCAAGATGTGGATTATATTAATGCCCATGGGACGTCAACACCCCTTGGTGATAAGACAGAGACAAAGACAATAAAAATTGTATTTGATAAAAAGGCAAAAGAGATACCTGTAAGCGCAGTAAAATCCATGACAGGTCATATGCTCGCGGCATCAGGGGCACTCGAGGCAGCATTTACCTTGATGAGCATGAAAGAAGGAATTATCCCGCCAACAATCAATCTTAAAGAGAGTGATCCTGAATGTGACCTTGATTATGTCACTGAGCTCAGGAGAGTCAACATTGATGTTGCAATTTCACATTCATTCGGATTTGGTGGAGTAAATGCAGTGCTGGTTTTCAAAAAGTTGAGTGTTTAAATTCCCTTAATGCCTCATTTTCAGGAGTATCTAACTGGTCTTTATATTTGGGCGAAAAATGCATGACTACAAGGTTTTTAACCCCTGCATCTCTCGCAATCATTCCAGCTGTCTTTGCCGTAAGGTGAAACCTTTCTATTGCTCTCTCCCTGTCTTTTTCCAGAAAATATGCCTCACAATAGAGCGTATCAGAATTGCGCACAAGCTCAATAACATTGTTAATATTCTTATCGTTTATCGATACATCGGTAACATAAGAGACCTTCTGGCCTTTTGTTATTACCGATACATGTCGTAACTCATCGAGTGTATATCTTTTGTGAGATATCATAAACTCTGTATCTCCCGAATTACACTCTCTGAGAGCTTTTTTCAATTCTGAAAGCCATGGTCCTACAGAAAGCCCCATCTCTGTTAATGAAGTTTTATTAATATTAATGTGAAATTCTTCCTCAAGTGAAAAGGCAAGGCATGGTATCTGATGGTCTAATGGGATAGCTTTTACAGTAAATAAGGATTCTCTCAGGAGGGTACCGTCAAAATGTATTATGCTGTTGTCTATCCTCTTGAAGCAGTTCGCAGCATGGAAGCTTGATGAAATTATTGTATTTTCTTTTACAGAGAAGACCTCTATTTTTAGAGGATATTCTTTTATAAGGTTCCATGTGTAACCTCTGAGTTTGCCTTCCACGCAATCTGCCACGTTTGAAGGACCATATACTCTTAGAGGTATTTTCCTTCTCAGAAGCGCCCTGAGAAGTGTATCAAATCCTATGAAGTGGTCAATATGTGTATGGGTGACAAAGACGTCAGTTATTTTCTGCAGCTCACGAGCCTCGAGTCTGTCAATACTGCCAATGTCGAATAAAAGCGCCCTTCTTTCCCATAGTATCCTTACGAAGAGAGAAGGGTCTTCAAACGGGCTATTTATGAGCCTATGAATGAACGTAGGTTTCACGAGTTATTATATCCTAAATGTTCTGTTCTATTGTGATATAATAATCCAAAATTAGTCTATAACTCACAGAAAAGGAAGAAAATATATGCCTGAGCTGAGAAAGGACCCTATCATTGCCCGCTGGGTTATTATTGCTGTTGAAAGAGGGAAAAGGCCCACCGATTTTGTTTCTCCCTCCACTCACAGAAAAAAGAGCGGTTTCTGCCCATTCTGCCCTGGTAATGAGTATACGACACCGCCAGAGATAATGGCCTTCAGAGCTCCTGATACAAAACCCAATACACCTGGGTGGACATTACGGGTTATGCCTAATAAGTTTCCTGCCCTTCAAATACACGGATTACTTGATAAAACAGGTGAGGGTATTTTTGACAGGATGAACGGTATAGGAGCACATGAGGTCATTGTTGAGACACCAGATCACCATCTCTCTCTCTCAACGATGTCATTAAAGGGAGTTGAAGATGTATTATGGGCGAGTTATCTCAGACTGTCTGACCTTAAAAAGGACGAGAGGTTTAAGTATGTGATGATATTTAAGAATGAAGGAGATGCAGCTGGTGCTTCCCTTGAACATACACATACCCAATTGATTGCACTCCCGATCGTACCCATACTTGTAAAAGACGAAATAGATTCATCCCGTCAGTATTACGATTTAAAGGATAGATGTGTGTTTTGTGATGTCATAAACCAGGAGCTTGAGGATGGCAAGAGGATGATATATGAGAGTAATAAATATGTTGCAATTGCACCTTTTGCAGCGAGGGCACCTTTTGAGATATGGATTCTCCCAAAGACACACGAGTCCAATTTCAATCCGCCCGGGAAGAGTTTTTCTGATCTTGCAGATATACTCCAGAAGGTTTTAAAAAAGATGGACAAAATACTCGATCTGCCTCCGTATAACTTTGTGCTCCACACGTCATCTTTCTACGATGAGGTAAATGAGCACTACCACTGGCATTTCGAGATTATGCCTAAACTGACAAAGATTGCAGGTTTTGAGTGGGGCTCAGGATTTTATATAAATCCTACACCGCCTGAAGAAGCAGCCAAGTTCATGAGAGAGGTAAAAATATGAAGATACTGATTGCAACTCCTGAGGCAGTGCCCTACGCAAAGACCGGCGGTCTTGCAGATGTGGCAGGCGCTCTTTTCAAGGAATATAGAAAAATGAGCAAGAATGCATTTATTATTATGCCCCTTTATAAAAAGATAAAGGAAGGAGATGTACCCCTGAAGAATACCGGTATTACGATAAAGATTCCTATAGGAAATGAGTATATAAAAGGGAAGGTATTCAGTGACCAATCTTCAGCCTATTTCATAGGATGTGATGAATTTTTTGATAGACCTGAGTTATATGGTACTTCACAGGGAGATTATAGTGATAATGCATCGCGATTTATTTTTTTCTCAAGAGGAGTAATTGAGACATGCAGGGCACTGAACTTCAAACCAGATATAATCCACTGTAATGACTGGCAAACAGGTCTTATCCCTTTATATCTCAAGACAATATACAGAGCAGATAAAATTTTTAAAAATATCGCTACTGTACTCACCATACACAACCTCGGTTATCAAGGACTTTTCCCGTCATCCGAATTGAATCTCACAGGCCTTGGCTGGGAGCTTTTTAACCCTGAAGGCATAGAATTTTATGGAAAGGTAAATTTTCTCAAGGCAGGTATTATCTCAGCAGATGTCCTGACCACTGTGAGTACTACCTATTCAAAAGAGATACTTCATAAAGAGTTTGGTTTTGGCCTCGATGGGCTACTGAGAAAAAGGGAGAAGGATCTTTATGGTGTGATGAATGGGATAGATTATGAAGAATGGGATCCATCAGGAGATACGTTTATACCCGAAAATTATGACAATAAAAACATATCAGGGAAAGCTCTCTGTAAAAAAAAGCTTATAAGAACATTATTAGAACCCCTTGATAAACCTGATACAGTACGCATCCCGATTATAGGGATGGTTGGGCGTCTTGCGGTACAGAAGGGATTAGACCTTGTGCTGAAGTCAATCGATGAACTTTTGTCTTTAGGTGTCAAGCTCGTTATTCTGGGAAAAGGGGATGAGATATTCCATACTGGTTTTTCAGAGATTTCAAAAAGGTATAAAGGGAAGCTCTCTGTCACCATTGGATTTGAAGAGTCACTTGCTCACCTGATTTATGCAGGTTCAGACTTTTTCCTGATGCCTTCAAAGTATGAGCCATGTGGGCTCGGCCAGCTTATCGCAATGAGATATGGCAGTATTCCTATCGCGAGAAAAACAGGTGGACTTGCAGATGCGATACAGGATTATGATTCTCTAAAGTCCGAAGGAACAGGATTCCTTTTTTCTGATTATACACCTTCTGCAATGCTTGATACGATAAAGAGGGCACTCTGTGTGTATACTGAAACAGATAAAATGCACAGGATAATCAAGGATGCGATGAAGATGGACTATTCATGGAATAAATCAGCAGAGAAATATAGGGAACTCTACAGTTATGCGATAAAAAAGAAGAAGTCTGTAATGTAAAGAGTGGCTGATAATGAATACAAATCAAGAACCTAAAGGTGAATTGAAAAACGAGGGTCCGACATTGGAAGAGAAAAAAAGGATGGACATACTTTATAAAAATATTAAGGCTGGAATAATCACCCTGGGAAGAGATTTTACAATAGTCTCGGTAAATAACTATTTTGAAGAATGGATGAATAAGAGGGCTTCTGACTTGATAGGAAAGGATTCCGTGGAAGTTTTCCATAAAGAGGGTGGAATATGTCCCCATTGTGTTGCAGAGGTTACCTTTGAAACAGGAAAAATAAATTCTCTCACACAATCTGCTGGATTAACGTATATAGAACTCAGTTCTTATCCAGTAAAAGATGACAAGGGAGATGTTATTGAATGCGTTGTCTTTATACAGGATATCACTTCGAGAGTTCGTTGTCAGGAAGAAGTGATCAAACTTTATAAAGAGGTGAGTCAGACAAAAGAGTATCTTGAAGGAATTATTGAAGACTCAGAAGATGCAATTATTACCTCTGACCTGAATGGCGTGATCACTTCATGGAATAAGGGTGCTGAGAAGATGTACGGGTTCACAAACGAAGAAGCTATAGGAAGATTTTTACCTTTTG
>JBGPQS010000114.1:0-4798 GCA_041489235.1 Thermodesulfovibrionia bacterium | reverse complement strand
TTATTTTCAAGGAGATGCTTGACTTTTATTATTAACTATGGATTAGTACGATTTTAAATAATAGTTTTCCCATAAATTCACAAGATAAAGGAGGATGAATATGGACAGGAAAATTTTTTTAAATGAAAAGGATATGCCAAAACAGTGGTATAATATTCAGGCTGACTTGCCAAATCCTCTTCCGCCGCCACTCAATCCAGCAACAGGACAACCAATAACACCTGACATGCTCGCACCTGTATTCCCCATGAACCTAATCGAACAAGAGGTGAGTTCAGAGAGATGGATTGATATACCGGAAGAGGTTTTAGAAAAATACCTCATATGGAGGCCAACCCCGTTATACAGGGCATACTCCTTAGAGAAGTATCTTAAGACACCTGCACGTATATATTTCAAGAACGAAGGTGTAAGCCCGCCCGGGAGTCATAAGCCTAATACAGCAATAGCTCAGGCATATTACAACAAAGTATTCGGTATAAAAAGAATGGCTACAGAGACTGGAGCTGGCCAATGGGGAAGTGCTCTTGCCTTTGCGTGTAACCAGTTTGGCCTTGAGTGTAAGGTATATATGGTCAGGGTAAGCTACAACCAGAAGCCTTATAGAAGGATTCTCATGGAGACCTGGGGCGCAAAATGTGTGCCGAGTCCAAGTCCGGATACAAACGCAGGGAGGAAGTTCCTTGAGCAGAATCCAGAACATCCTGGAAGTTTGGGAATATCCATCAGTGAGGCGATAGAAGATGCGGTGACTTCAAAGGATACACGATATTCTCTCGGGAGCGTTCTCAATCATGTGCTCTTGCATCAGACTATCATAGGTCTCGAGGTACAAAAGCAACTTGCCATGATAGGAGAGTACCCTGATATAGTTGTAGGTTGCGCAGGTGGTGGAAGTAACTTTTCTGGTCTTTCCTTACCATTTGTCAGGGACAAGATTCATGGTAAAAAAATAAAAATAGTTGCCTGCGAGGCTGCTTCATGTCCGACTTTGACAAAAGGTCCTTATGTATACGATTTTGGTGATACTGCTGAAACAACACCACTTTTGCCCATGTATTCCCTTGGTCATGGTTTTATACCAGCTCCTATCCATGCCGGTGGCCTGAGGTATCATGGAATGGCTCCAATAGTCAGCAGGCTGCTTACGGATGGGCTTATAGAGGCAAGGGCATATACTCAGCTTGAGACTTTTGCAGCCGGCATTACATTTGCGAGGACAGAAGGGTTTATCCCGGCTCCGGAGACTAATCATGCTATTCAATGTGTTATAGAAGAGGCAAAAAAGGCAAAAGAGGAAGGTAAAGAAAAGGTAATATTAATGAACTGGAGTGGACACGGCATCATAGATCTCGCTGCATATGATGCGTATATATCCGGAAAGCTCGAAGATTATGTATTACCGGATGAAGAAATACAGCATCTTCTGAAAGACCTCGAGAAATTCCCGAAACCAAAATAGATGAAAAGAGGGGGGATTATCCCCCCTCTTTTATACACATGCTATGAAAATATACTGCCATCAGCTGGGAATAATAGTAGAATTCTCTTATTGTATTTCGATGAACAATGGATTACCGTGCAGAAATAGTATAGGTTGTTATAAGGAAAGGACAGACATCATAGCAATTCTTAGAGAAAAATTTACCGATGAGGAATTAAGAAAAGCCTTCAGTGGTACGCCGAAATCAAGGATAGAGCGAATCATAGAATCTATAAAAATGAAGAGTGACCAAATATTCGTCATTCATGAGCACCACGCAAACAGACTCCATTTCGACTTAAGGCTTGAGATAGATGGGGTGCTGAAATCATGGGCAGTGCCAAAAGGCCCATCCATGAACCCGCAAGAAAAACGGCTTGCAATCATGGCTGAAGATCATCCTCTTGACTATGCAACTTTTGAGGGGATAATACCTGAAGGGATATATGGTGCAGGTAAAGTGGTAATATGGGATAATGGGAAGTTTGAGATAAGAGATGGAAACCTCGGGAAAGGAAGGCTTACTCTCATATTTTATGGCAAGAAACTTAAAGGAGAATTTGCTCTCGCAAAGATGTCAGGCAAAGAAAAGGAATGGCTTTTGATAAAAAAAGCAGATGAATATGCAGATTATCATTTCGTCCTGAAAACAGTCCTCAAAGCTTGACAAATAAATCTTTCACTCCCTATACTGTTTAAACGATGAACCAACACCTCAATGAGCTTTACGAGCGTGGCAAACAGCTTTTTGAAGAGGGCAAATACTCGGAAGCAGAGCCAATTCTAATAAATGTAATCAGTATGAACCCTAAATACGCTGATGTTTATAACAAGCTCGGCGTCATCTCACATCTTAAAGGTAACCTGCAAGAGGCTGTTGACTATTTTGAAAGGGCACTCGAATTAAACCCCAACTATACAGAAGCATCATTAAACCTTGCCATCACCTATAACGATATGTACGAATTTAAAAAAAGCCAGGAGGTTTTTTCACTTGCTGCACAGATAGCACACCCTACCCCTACTGCTCTTGATCCGTTCATTGCCGGGAAACTTGCCAATGAACACTATAAGATTGGCAATCTTTATTTAGAGCTTGGCATGAATGATGAAGCCACAGAAGAATATCAGAAGGCAATTAAGTTGCGCCCCAAACTTGCAGACGTCCATACAAAGCTCGGTATAGCTTTAAGAAATAAAGGGCTTATCGATGATGCTATCGCCCATTTTTTAAAGGCAAAAGAGAGTAACCCTAACTATGGACCTGCATGGATACAGCTCGGCCTGAGTTACTACATGAAAGGTCTTATCGAAGCTGCCTCTGAAGAATGGGAGCAGTCGCTCAAATATAACCCTGAGCTGTTAGAAGCAGAAACCTACCTGAAGCTTCTCAAGAAGAAGGAAAAATAACCCGCAGTGTCCCTCCTTACACTAAGGAGTCTTCATATCTTCTTCAGGTCAACCAGCGGTTCTATAAAGGTTGTCTCTGATCTCAACCTGGAAATTGAGGAGGCTGAAGTCTTTGGCCTTGTGGGAGAGAGCGGATGCGGGAAGACTCTCACTGCACTCTCGATCATGGGAATACTTCCGCAGAATGCATTCGCAGAAGGGAAGATTATCTTTAGAGATAATAATCTCCTCACACTTGATAGAGAATCCATGAGAAGGCTGAGGGGAAAAGAGCTCTCAATGATATTCCAGGAGCCAGCAACATCACTCAATCCTGTGCTTACTATTGGTTATCAGGTGGCAGAGGTTCTTACCACACATATGGATATCTCAAAGAAAGAGGCAATGAATACTGCAATAGAACTTTTGAAGGCAGTGAAAATACCCTCTCCTGAAATCAGAATAAAGGAATATCCACATCAGTTATCAGGGGGCATGAAACAAAGGGTTATGATTGCTATGGCAATAGCCTGTAAACCATCTTTGTTGATTGCAGATGAGCCCACAACAGCCCTTGATGTCACAATACAGGCGCAGATACTTGAGCTCATCCAGAGGCTCAGAGAAGATATGAAGATGGCAGTGCTTCTTATCACCCATGACCTTGGCATTATTGCAGAGAATGCTCAAAGAGTCGGTATTATGTATGCAGGAAGGTTGATGGAGCTTACAGATGTATATGAACTCTTTAATAACCCGAGACACCCATACACCATAGGTCTATTAGAGTCTCTCCCCGAAGAAAAGGGAAAACCTTTAAAACCAATCCCTGGCTTTGTGCCGGAACCAGACAGACTCCCTTTAGGGTGTAAGTTTTCAGATAGATGTAGATTTGCACTACCAGAATGTAATGAGAAAGAACCAGAGCTGATTCAAACTCAGAACTCGTCACTCGTCACTCATCACTCATCACTGCATTTTGTTAGGTGCATCAGGGCATCGGAGATACTATGGCGCTCCTGAAAGTAAATTCTCTAAAAAAATATTTCCCTGTGAAAAAAGGATTCATGACAGCCCCTGCATTACTCAAAGCTGTTGATGGTATTGACTTGTCTCTTGATGAGGACAGGGTCTTTGCCCTTGTTGGTGAGAGCGGATGTGGGAAGTCAACCGTTGCAAGGCTTATAGTGAGGTTACTACCACCTACTTCTGGCGAGGTATTATTTCAGGGCAAGAATGTTTTTGAGTTGAGCGGTGATAACCTAAAAGCCTTCAGGAAATCAGTACAGATCATATTTCAAGACCCCTTTTCATCTCTTAATCCCAGGAAAAGTATTCTGGATACCATTGCAGAGCCACTGAAGATTCACAGGATTGTTGAAAAAATAAGAATAAAAGATAAAGTAGTTGAACTGCTCAATAAAGTCGGCCTTGGCTCTGACATCTTGAATCGTTACCCCCATGAATTCAGCGGGGGGCAGAGACAGAGGATTTGTATTGCACGTTCACTCGCAGTATCACCGAAAGTAATCGTTGCAGACGAACCGCTTTCAGCACTCGATGTCTCGATACAAGCCCAGATATTGAACCTCCTTCAGGAATTGAAAAGAGAATATAGAATCTCATTTTTCTTTATAAGTCACGCCCTTAAAGTCGTTCATTACTTTAGTGACAGCATTGGAGTAATGTACCTCGGAAAAATTGTAGAACATGCAAAAACAGAGGACTTGTTCAGGAAACCTTTTCACCCATATACAGAGATACTCCTTTCGTCAGCCCCAACCATTATAGTTCAAAGTGACAAAGATGTGAGGAGTAGAAATTTAAAACTTAGAACTGATATGGGCGAGGTTCCAAGTCCTATAGATATACCTCCTGGATGTCCATTCCATCCGAGGTGCCCAAAGAAATTTGAACCCTGTGATA